>DASZUX010000256.1:0-7732 GCA_035547455.1 Chitinophagaceae bacterium | reverse complement strand
TAATAGCAATGTTTATAACAGCGCCGGTATTCAGCATGGTTAGTCGCCACGGTTCTGCCTGTTCAACATAAGGCAATTCTGCAAGGCGTTGGTTTATTTTATCTATTTTATCCTGCTGGTACACATTGCCCGGCTTTATGCCAAGGTAATTAAACAGGAAATTATTGGAAAGCTTTGCATTGCCTGTAACAATTATGCCGTCTATATGGTATAAAAAACCCCTGTCTATGGAAAGTTTTGCAGTAACGCGGCCTTCGTTATTTATAGCAACGCTGTCAAGTCCAACCTTTGCAAACGGGTAACCGTTATTGGCAAAATAATCAAGCAATACATCATACACCTGCTGTACCTTCCCATTATCAAAAGGTTTATTGTGAAAAGTGGTTTTGTTAAAGCCCAGCTGGGTTAATACATACCAGTCTTTTTCATCAACAGCAACATCCTCCCAGGCGTATTTTTTGCCGGTAAAAAGCAGTATAAAAACAGATGACGAATCTACAGCCACTGAATCAACTGAAGCGCTTATGTAGCCCGCTGTTGCCAGTTGCGCAGGTAACTGCTGTACATATTGTAAACATGCCGGTTTTGTAGGAAAGCTGTTTTTTAACTGTAAAACAGCAAGAGTGGTTTCATTGTCTGCCAGGGTAACATGCAGGGTACAGGCTGTTTGAGCGTTTATGTTGCCTGCCATACTATAAAATAATACCAGTACAAGTATATATCGCCGCAGTTTTATCATTCGTGCAAATAAATAAGCAAAAGTAGAATAATAACGAAAGGGCATTGATTTTATGAGCGTATGCGGGTTATTCTTCAATAAAAGTCAGTTCGCGGCCATAGGTTTCCGGTATAAATATGCCTGCAGTTATTGCCATGACAAATAATATAACCCCCGTCACCCATCCTCCTGTAGTAATACTGCCGGTTGCATTAGTGATAACTTTAAACAGCAGGGTTATTAGCAACAACGCACCCCTTACCATATTTGGTATGCTGATGGCCGCCGTAGCACGCAGGTTGGTGCCAAACTGTTCCGCACCCATGGTAATGTATACCACGTTAAAGCCGGTGCCATATCCAATACCTGCACATATAATGTAAAACGTGGCGGCGCTTCCGCTGCCCTGTAAAAAATACAATGCAACAAATAGTATGGTGATGCCGTAAAAGATAAACAGCGTTTTTTTGCGGCTCTTCAGTTTTTCGCAAAGCCACCCTACGCTAAAATCACCAATAGCAATGGCAAGGTAAAGTATCATAATAGCACGGCCTGGGTCTATGCCATTTATACCCATGGCTTTGCCAAACTGGTCTGAAAATGCCACCAGCACCCCAATAATATACCATGCAGGTATGCCTATTAAAATACATTTTATATAGCGGCTGAATAAACTACGCCGTGTAAAAAACACCATGAAATTACCACGCGCCACGCCAGACTGTTTTATATTGTTAAAAAGGCCGCTCTCATTCAATTTTACACGCAACGCAAGCAACACAAAACCCAGCCCGCCGCCAATATAATAGCAGTATCGCCAGTTATCCAGCGCGTGGTTTAAAAAAAATGCAGCAACGGCGCCAAACAACCCGCACCCCGCAATTATTCCTGCGGCTGTACTTCGTTTTTCTTTAGGCAGGGTTTCGCTGGCTAATGTAACGCCTGCGCCAAGCTCGCCTGCAAGGCCCACACCTGCAAGAAAGCGTAATAAAGTATATTGCCAAATTTCGTGTACGGCACCATTCAGGATGTTTGCGACGGAGTACAGGAGGATGGAGCCATACAACACCTTAACCCTTCCGCGTTTATCACCTAAAACACCAAAAATAATACCCCCGATGAGCATGCCTGCCATTTGCACATTCAGCAGCATTTGGCCGGTGGTAAATACTTTGCCGGGTGGCAGGCCAAGAGCCGTAAGGCTGGGCACGCGCACAATGGTAAACAGCAAAAGGTCGTATGTATCAACAAAAAAACCAAGGGCGCTTACAATAACGGCAAGCTGAAAAAGGCTGTTGGTTTTGGCTGGCATGCGATAAAAATATGGATTTATTTAAAATTGCACCAGCATCCCTTTATAAGCCGCTTTTATTAAAAATAGCCTCTGAAAACTTTTACACAATCTTTGCATACATGCCGCCGGGATGATTGTTTGGCGGTTGGAAAAGAGGGTAAAATAAACGAATTTTGATGTTTGTTTATTTGGGTTTTGGGCTTTTTCTTTATTTGGAATTTTATTGAATTATGGCATTTTCACATTTGCACGTACATACACAATACTCATTGCTTGACGGGGCAGCCTCAATCGAAAGCCTGTACAAAAAAGCATTGAAGAATAATATGCCCGCACTTGCCATTACCGACCACGGCAATATGTTTGGCGTATTTGACTTTGTTAACCAGGCATGGAAGAATACCAAAGTAATTGGCAAGGACGAAAAAGGTAAAGACATTACCACCCCGGTAACCAAACCCATAGTGGGCTGCGAGTTTTACGTGGTGGCAGACAGGTTTCAAAAAAGCTTTAGCAAAGAAAAAAAAGATGAGCGTTACCACCAGGTGTTACTGGCAATGAATAAAACAGGGTATCAAAACCTGGTAAAACTTACTTCCACCGGCTTTATTGAAGGGTATTACAGCAAATACCCGCGTATTGATAAGGCCCTTATTGAAAAACATCATGAAGGGCTTATTGCTACCACCTGCTGTATAGGCGCCTATGTGCCCCAGGCCATACTGCATGAAAGCGAGGAAGATGCAGAAAAGGAGTTTAAGTGGTGGCTGGATATGTTTGGCGATGATTATTATATTGAACTGCAGCGACACAACATAAAAGAACAGGAAAAAATAAATGCAACGCTTTTAAAATTCAGCAAAAAATATAATGTGCCCGTTATTTGCACCAACGACAGCCATTATACTGACAGGGACGATTACAATGCGCATGATATACTGTTGTGCATTAATACCGGCGAAAAGCAAAGTACACCCGGTTTTGATGATTTTGTAAATGATGATTTGCAATTAAAAAACAGGCGGTTTAAATTTCCTAACGACCAGTTTTATTTTAAAACATCACAGGAAATGGGGGAATTGTTCAGCGACATACCCGAATCGCTGGAAAATACGCAGGCTATTGTTGATAAAGTGGAAGTGCTGAATTTGAAGAAAGACATACTGCTGCCTGCATTCCCTATCCCAAAAGAATTTCAAACCGGCGAAGACAATAACATCAATCAATGGAACTACCTGCACCACCTTACTTATGAAGGAGCAAGGCAGCGTTACAGCGAGATAACGGAAGAAATACGCGAACGGCTTGACTTTGAGCTGTTTACTATAAAAACAATGGGTTTTGCAGGGTACTTTCTTATAGTGAGCGACTTTATAAAAGCAGGGCGCGATATGGGTGTATTTGTAGGCCCCGGGCGTGGCTCGGCAGCGGGCAGCGTGGTAGCTTACTGTATAGGCATCACCAATATTGACCCGATTAAATATAACCTGCTGTTTGAAAGGTTTTTGAACCCCGACCGTAAATCAATGCCGGATATTGATACGGATTTTGATGATGAAGGCCGCCAGCGCGTAATTGATTACGTGGTGAGTAAGTACGGCAAAAACCAGGTGGCGCAAATTATTACCTATGGCACCATGGCCGCCAAGATGAGCATTAAAGACGTTGCCCGCGTGATGGATTTGCCACTGCCCGAGGCAAACGCCCTTGCAAAACTGGTGCCTGACAAACCGGGTACTGATTTGGGCCGTGTACTTACAGCGCCGATTACTGCTAAGGAAGCAAAAGAAGGTGAAAAGAGCCTGGAAGAAAAAGAGGGTTTTGGCGGGGAGGATATTGAAAACATCCGGCGCCTGCGCGATATATACAATGGTGATACTGATGACCCGCGTACGCGGGTATTACGGGAAGCTGAGCGCCTGGAAGGTTCCGTACGAAATACCGGTATTCATGCGGCAGGTATTATCATCGCCCCCAAAGACTTAACGGACTTACTGCCCGTTGCAACCGCCAAAGATTCGGATTTGTGGGTAACACAAATTGAGGGAAGCGTTATTGAAGAAGCAGGCGTTATTAAAATGGATTTTTTGGGGTTAAAAACCCTCTCAATTCTAAAAACGGCGCTGGAGCTTATTAAACAGAATTACGGCGTTGATATAGCACTTGATACGCTGCCGCTGGATGATGAAAAAACTTTCCAGCTATACCAGAAGGGTGAAACAAATGGTACGTTCCAGTTTGAAAGCCCGGGCATGCAAAAATACCTGCGCGAATTAAAGCCCGATAAGTTTGCCGACCTTATTGCTATGAATGCACTATACCGCCCCGGCCCGATGGCCTATATACCGCAATATGTTGCGCGTAAACACGGCCGCGAGGAAGTGGTGTACGATATAGCAGATATGCAGGAGTACCTGGAAGAGACTTACGGCATTACCGTGTACCAGGAACAGGTGATGCTGCTAAGCCAGAAACTGGCCGGCTTTACAAAGGGCGATGCGGATGTATTGCGTAAGGCCATGGGTAAAAAGCAAAAGGCGGTGCTGGATAAAATGAAGGAAAAATTTATTTCCGGGGCCAGCGCTAAAGGCCATAAGCCGGAGATACTGGAAAAAATATGGGCAGACTGGGAGGCATTTGCACAATATGCCTTCAATAAATCACACTCTACATGTTATGCATACGTAGCTTACCAAACAGCATATTTAAAGGCGCATTACCCCGCCGAATATATGGCTGCAGTGCTTAACCATGCGGGCGCAATAGAAAAAATTACCTTCTTTATGGAAGAATGCAAACGTATGGGCCTAAAAGTGCTGGGGCCAGACGTAAACGAGTCTTTAAAAGGTTTTGCGCCCAATAAGAAAGGTGAGATACGCTTTGGGCTGGGAGGCCTGAAAGGAGTGGGAGAAGCTGCTGTTGAAAGTGTTATACAAGAAAGAAATGCAGGTGGCCACTATAAAGACATTTTTGATTTTGTAAAGCGCATAAACCAGCGTACTGTAAACAAAAAATCACTGGAAAGCCTTATTTATTCCGGGGCTTTTGATTGTTTTAAAGAACTGCACCGCGCACAATATTTTAATGTGCCCAATGGCGAAACAAAAAGCACGCTGGAGCGCATAATAAACTTTGGCGGCCAGGTGCAGGCCTTAAAATATCAAAAAGGGCACAGCCTGTTTGGAGAAACAGCCTTACCTGAAATACCTCCCCCCAAACTGGCTAACTGCGAGCAATGGACATTAACAGAACTGCTTGACCATGAAAAAGAGGTAACGGGCATGTTTATGAGCGGCCACCCGCTTGACCACTTTAAGTTTGAGCTGAAGTATTACGGCATTATGCCATTAAGCGAGTTTAACGAGATAAAAGATTCGGGTACACTGATTGCTGCAAGTGCCAATAGAACTTTTCGCATTGCGGGGCTGGTAATTGACGGCCAGCACCGTATAACCCGCACAGGGCGCAACTTTGGCAGCCTGGTGATTGAAGACTTTAGCGGCAAAACCGAAATAATGCTGTGGAGCGACGACTATATTAAGTTTAAAGACTATCTTGATAAGGGAAAAAATGTACTGCTGCACGGTTACTTTAAACAGCGGTTTAACAGCGAAGAGTATGAGTTTAAAGTAACGCAGTTGCAGTTGCTGGAAACAGCCAAGCAGCACCTTACCCGCCAATTGGATATTAACCTGCAGCCGGCAAGCCTGACGGGTGATTTTGTAGATTTTATTGAGAAAAACCTGCGTAATAACCCAGGAAAATCGCAATTGCGGTTTAATATTTTTGATCCGCGGGAAAATCTTAAAATAAGTATGTTTTCGCTTGACAGGGGTTTTACCATGAACGAGGAGATGGCTGACTTTCTGCTGGAGAACCCTGATGTGGAAGTAAACGTGGGATTGGCAGAGCGATAACTGCCACTAAATGATGCAACCAGTAATACAGATTTTATAACTTTAAACGGAAAGTGAAGAAACGTTTGTGGCGAAGGATTACCGAACTACAAGGCTTATGAATTTGAATAACCGCGCCAAAAGGGCAATGCTGACCATTTGTATTTTAGCCACAGGTTTTTTTGTAAACATTATTTTTAAAAATACATTGCAGGCCTCCCTTGAGGAATACGCTGACAAAACCCTGTTGGGCCAGGCTTTATGGCGGCTGGTACCTGTCGCGGCAGTCATCATCATTTTTCATGGCATTGCATCCTTACCAAAGGAACTGGGGCTTAACCAGCTTTTTACCAAAGCAGAGTTGCTGGCTATTTTGTTTACGCTGCCAGTGCTGGCCGGGGCTATTATTTTTGGCAACTTAAATACTGGGCAGCCAGTAAGCTACCTGCTTGCCAAATGTTTTAAAGAAGGGTTTACCGAAGAGGTTTTTTTCAGGGCTTTTTTATTTGGCCAGTTGTTCAGGCATTGCAAATGGCCTTTTATCCCCGCTGTATTGCTGCCGGCTGCAATTTTTGGCATCGGCCACCTTTACCAGGGTGATAGTTTTGGCGCCAGTATGGCTGCATTTGGCGTTACATTTTTAGGCGCTGTTTGGTTTTCGTGGCTTTACGCGGAATGGAATTTTAATATTTGGGTAACTGTAGCAATGCACTTTTTAATGAATTTTTACTGGGCATTGTTTACCATAGGCAATGGGGCTACCGGCAATGTTATCTCCAACATTTGCCGTGGCATAACAATATTTGTATCTATTTATGTTACAATAAAAATGGCAAAAAGACGCGGGTATTTTGCAGTAAACAAAAACAACCTGTTACGTGCGATGTAAATTGTTGAGGCATTGCTGAAAATGCATTAATTTACACAATATATAATTTAACCTAAACCATCTTCTCTTATGCTAAAACGATTATTTGCTGTTATACCGGTTGCCGCAGTATTTACAATAACCCATGCCCAAAATACTGCTACAGACACGTATATTAAGGAGGGGATACGGCTCTACGATAACGGTGATTATAAAGCCGCAAAAGAACAATATATAAAGGCCCTGGCAATAGACAGTAATTCGAGTACGGCCAATTACGAAATGGCCAACACCTGTTTTGAAATGCAGGAATATCAAAACGCCGTTAATTACGCGGATAAAGTAGTTAAACTAAAGTCGCCCGACAGCGAGCAGGCCTACGTTATAAAAGGTTCGGCACTGGATATGCTGGGTAAGCCGGCTGATGCTGTGGATGTATATAAGCTTGGCATTATAATATTCCCGCAAAGCCACCTATTGTATTACAATCTTGCACTTACATTATTTAACAACAAGGGTGATAACAAAGAGATTGAAGATAACCTGCAGCTTGCACTGCAGCTAAACCCGCTGCACCCTACCTGCCACCTGCTGATGGGCTATTTAATGGTGAACGAAGGTAAAAGGGTAAAGGCGCTGCTGGCTTTGTATAATTTTTTATTGCTTGAGCCGAACACCGGCCGGGCGGCCAAGGCATTAAACCTCTTATATGCCCAGCTTTCAAAAGGAGTAAAAAAGGAGAATGAAAAATCAACCACTATTAACCTGTCTCTCAATAAAGATGATGGCGATGAATTTTCTGCTGCTGAATTAATGTTATCATTGCTTGAAGCGTCAAAAGGAATAGAGAAAAATAAAGACAAAACAGAAAATGAATTATTTATTGATAACACTGCGTCATTCTTCCAGGTACTGGGTGAGTTAAAGAAGGACAACAAGGATTTTTGGTGGACGTA
>DASZUX010000255.1:0-3858 GCA_035547455.1 Chitinophagaceae bacterium | reverse complement strand
ATATGACTCCCTGTACGGTAAATTTAATGCACCCATTGAACTGGCAGGTAAAATGCTGGTATCGGGTGAAAGAAAGATAACCGTGCTGCAGGAAGAAAACCCGGTACAATTGCCGTGGAAAGATTTGGGGGTTGATATTGTAATTGAGTGTTCCGGCCGTTTTACAAAAAAAGAGCTTGCAGAAAAACACATTGCCGCAGGCGCAAAGAAAGTATTACTTTCTACCACGGGCTCCGCGGATATTCCCCTGCTGATTTTTGGCCATAACCACCATCAACTTACCGCTGAGACAAGTATAGTTTCTCCCGGTGGTTGTATGACCAACTGCACTACGCATATACTGTATATATTAAATTCCCTGGGTATTGATACAGCACAAATAAACATACTTCATTCCTACACATCAAGGCAGGAACTGGTAGATACTGCCCACCGGCAGTACCGCAGGGGCAGGGCGGCTGCAGAATCTATAATACCCGTAGAGATTGACCTGTACCAGTCTCTTGAAAGATTACTGCCGCCATTAAAAGAAAGAATTGCAGCTATGTCAACACGTGTGCCGGTAACCAACGGCGCCATGGCTGATATTACTATACAATTTAAACATACCTGCAGCCGTGAGCAAATAAATGCACTTTTTAAAAAGGCCGCAGCTTTGGAGTATAAAGGCATTATTGATTATACAGAAGACCAGCTGGTATCTGCAGATATAAAAGGCGATACACATTCCTGTGTTATTGATGGCACTCTCACATCAGTAACAGGTAAACAGGCTAAATTAATTGCCTGGTTTGATAATGAATACGGCTATACCAGCCGCATGCTTGACTGGTTAACCCACTGGCAGAAGCTTTTATAAAGCTTTTTATATTGCATAAGCCAGGCCAGCAGGGCAATGCAGGGGCATAATTGGCTTTTTTACAACAGCCATAAAGCAATATTACCTTTTCTTTGCAGTTAATTTTAATGCATGGGCAAATTGCTTTACTTGTTGTTTATCACATTATATCCCATTGCGGCAAGGATGCTATCATTATTTAATAAAAAAGCTGCATTATGGGTAAAGGGGCGCCGCCATGTGATTGACCACATTGTGTTTAAATGCCAGCGCGACCCCATACAACGTATTTGGGTACATTGTTCATCGCTGGGTGAATTTGAGCAGGGCAGGCCGTTAATTGAAGCCGTAAAAACTGCTTACCCACAATACAAAATACTGCTTACATTTTTTTCACCTTCCGGCTATGAAGTGCAAAAGGATTATAAAGGGGCAGATTACATTTATTACCTGCCCATGGACTCCTTTTTAACAGCCAACAGGTTTTATAATGCCGTGCAACCCAGGCTTGTTATTTTTATCAAGTACGAGTTTTGGTACTATTACCTGCACGAGGCTGCAAGGCGTAATATACCCTTGCTGCTGGTATCGGGCATGTTTAGAGAAAAGCAATTGTTTTTTAAATGGTACGGAGGGTTTTACCGTAGCATGCTGCATTGTTTCAGCCACCTGTTTGTGCAAACACAAAAGGCAGCCTCGCTGCTGCAGGGTATAGGCATTAACAATAACTCAATAACCGGTGATACCCGCTTTGACAGGGTGCTGCACGTAGCGGCAACCCATGTAAAATATGAATATATCGAAGCCTTTTGCGGAGATAAAACGACAATAGTGGCCGGCAGTACCTGGACGGAAGATGATGAAGAGTTAGACCACTATGCCAACACACACACCGGATTGCGGTTTATTATAGCCCCGCATGATATATCTGAAGAAAGGCTACATGAATGTGAGACGCTTTATAAACATTCTGCCCGGTACTCAAAATATACACAAAAAATGGAGGCGGGAGAATCGGTGGATACTTCAGTAAACACGCTTATTATTGATAATATAGGCATGTTGAAATATTTGTATGGCTATGCAACAATATGTTACGTGGGCGGTGGGTTTGGGGGAGATGGAGTACATAATGTTGCTGAAGCAGCCGTTTATTACAAACCTGTTGTATTTGGCCCTGTGTTTGAAAAGTTTGCTGAAGCAGTTAGCCTTGTTGAAGCAGGTGGCGCTTTTGCAGTAACCGATGCACTTATGCTTGAAAAACAAATGGACCTGCTGATAAATGATACTGAATTGTACCGCAATGCCGCCACAGAAGCGGGAGACTATATTAAAAATAATGCCGGCGCTACCAGCCAGGTAATGGAATATATTCAGGAAAAACGCCTTCTTACCAATTGATCAAATGTTTTTGCAGACTCAGATTCCTCATCCCATGACAGTTTAAGCTTTAATTCACGTTTTATCCAGTATTCTGCTTCAGCTAAAATGCTAAAACTGTTAATAGTTTTAATACTTCTTTCATACATCACTTCATCACCCCTGAACAATTCATTTATAAAAACATAACGGTCGTTTATGCCGATTGCCCTTTTTAAATCTTTTACCGGTATTGATTGCAATCTCGCCCCCAGTTCAATATTGTTATTCTTAAGTTTTTCATTCACGCTTTCCGCACCCTTTTCGCTCATAAGCTCATTCAAATCGTTTTTAGCAGGTTGGTGCAACATTGTTGGTATTTCATTTATTGGGTCGTATTGTGCTGGCCTTACCGGCTCCGGTACCTGCTGCGGAACCGGCGGTGGAGCAGTAACCTGCTGTAAGGGCTTTTCTTTAACAGGTGGCGCAGGTACAGGAGTATTTTGTAATGTAACAGTATTTGTTTCTGTAGCAGAGGGGGCATTGTGTGTATAGGAAGGAACAACTACAGACACTTTTTTACTGCTTGTGCCGGCTTGCGCCAGAAACTGCAGTTCAGCTACAAGCAACTGCGCTGTTACCAGCATTTTACCAGCTTCGGCGTTGTCATTATGTTGCTGCAATAATCGTTCTATTAATACACCCGTTCTTTCCATGAATATTATACTTTTGAGGATTAAACGACCTATCCTCAAAATACACAGCCTCTTAAAGAGCCGGCCGCTCTTTAAAAAGCAGTTATTTAATGGGGATAGCAGGTTAAAATTACGAACGATTTTTTTTAATGAAACCAAGTTTTTTGTAAATGTTTATTGAACCAGGTATAATAGGGGAAAGGCGTGGCTGGATTGAAGTAATATGCGGCAGTATGTTTAGCGGTAAGACAGAGGAGTTGATAAGGCGGCTTAAACGTGCTAAAATAGCAAATCTTAAAGTTGAGATATATAAACCGTCCTTTGATACACGATATGATACAGAGGCAGTGGTTAGCCACGACGCCAACAAGATACATTCAACACCGGTTGATAATTCCCAGTCTATTTTACTGCTGGCAGAAAATGTAGATGTAGTGGGTATTGATGAAGCCCATTTTTTTGACAGCGGTATTGTACAGGTATGTTCAGCTCTTGCTTTAAGGGGGATAAGGGTTATTGTAGCGGGCCTTGATATGGATTATATGGGCAGGCCGTTTAAGCCAGTACCTGATTTGCTGGCTATAGCAGATTTTATTACAAAGCTGCATGCAATTTGCGTTGTGTGCGGCAATATTGCAGCAGTATCGTACCGGAAAACAAAAAACACTGAGCAGTATTTACTGGGCGAAAAAGATATTTATGAGCCGCGTTGCAGAAAATGCGCGGCAACAGGTGGTTAATGCAGGTAACCGCTGTTATTTTGCCTTTGGTAAAATTTTGTTACCTACTGCACAATCCAGGCAAAGACGCTTATTGCAGTAGCTGTTTTTTAATTCAATCAATGCCTGGGAGTCCAAAGCATTTTGATTAAGCACTTCTCTTTCTTTCCATTTATTTGTAATGGTATTGCTTTCAGGCGGCAGTTGAAGCAGCCATTTAACAGGAATGTATTTAAGTCGCTGGTTA
>DASZUX010000254.1:0-3094 GCA_035547455.1 Chitinophagaceae bacterium | reverse complement strand
GGGATATTACCGTTATTAAGGAAACGGGGTACTATCAAATTGCTTTGCGCTGTATAAAGAAATCGGCAAAAACCATTGCTGACATACAAGCGGTGCAGCTAAGCGGCGATATTGTAAACAATATAGCTTTTAACAATAAGCCAAGACGTAATGCAGCTTCCGTACATTTAATGTACCCGTTACCGGATACAATTAATGCAGTTGCATTTTACAATGAAGTTACTGTGCCCAAAGGCGCGGATATACCTTACAGTTATTTTATGGCATGCGGCTTTGCACGCGGTTATTTTGGCATACAGGTAAACAGTAAAAAAGAAAGGCGCGTAATATTTTCAGTTTGGGATGCAGGCAATGAGGCGGTTGACCGCAATAAAGTGGCAGATTCAAACAAGGTAAAGCTTATTGATAAAGGCGAAGGTGTGTTCGCTTCAGATTTTGGTAATGAGGGCACCGGCGGCCACAGCCATTTGGTGTATAACTGGAAGGCGGATACTACTTACAGGTTTCTTGTAACTGCGTTACCAGACAGCGCCAGCAATACAACCGCGTACAGCGGCTATTTTTTTGCGCCTGAACTGCATGGATGGAAATACATTGCAACTTTCAGGGCACCCAGGGACGGAGCTAACCTGCACCACCTGTATTCCTTCCTGGAGGATTTTGTGGGCAGCAACGGACAACAATACCGCAAAGCATTTTACAATAACCAATGGGTGCAGGATGATTGGGGCAACTGGACTGAATTGCCTAACGCAATATTTTCATGTGATGTTACAGGCCGCGCAGGTGACAGAACAGATTTTGGCGGTGGTACAGAAAAAAACAGGTTTTACCTGTGGAACGGCGGGTTTAAAAAAGCAAATGCAAAATATGGAGATACTTTACGCCGGAAACCTATGGGAATAAAGCCGGTGATAAACCTGAATAATAATGTTGACAGTGCTTTACAGGCTGCAAAGGATGCGGTGGCTATTAAAAAAGCGGTAAAAAACGGAGTTATTGACACTACAGCTTCAATAAAAGGAGTGTACTACAAAATTCTTGCAAAAGGCAACGGAAATAATGTTAGTGTTGATGACACCCTTTCTGTATTTTACAAGGGATGGATTTTGAATGGCAAAGTGTTTGATTCAACTGAAAAAGAGCCGGTAACCTTTCCTTTAAACAAACTTATAAAAGGCTGGCAGTACACATTGCCCCAATGCCGGGTGGGTGGTAAAATAAGAATGATTATTCCATCCGGCCTGGCGTACAGCGTTAGAAACCGGGCGGTTAACATACCCCCCAACAGTATCCTGGTGTTTGATGTAGATATTGTTAGCGCAAAAAAGCCCGGAAACGAAAATTAGTTACCATATTCACCACTGGTTATTTATAGCGGCATTATAACCCAGGGAAAATATAAAAGCGTAGCCGATATTTTTTTGATACCCGCCAAAACCCCGCCGTAAAGGGTTGAGGCGATACGGGCTGCACCATAACCATAATTCACTTTCCAATCACTTTAATACAGGTAGTATAACCTTTGACGGGTGCTTTGCGTCATGATATATTTTTATGTCGCTTTTTATAAAATCCTTATCATCGCAATGGTAAATGTCAATAAACTGTTGCGGGTTGCGGTCAACCAGCGGAAACCAGGTGCTTTGTACCTGTACCATTATGCGGTGCCCTTTTTTAAAGGTATGTGCGATAGAAGGAAGCTGGAATTTTACTTCTTCAATTTTGCCGGGCGTGAAAGCCTGTGGCTGCTCATAGCTTTTCCTGTAGCGCCCGCGAAAAACTTCAGCTCTTACCAGCATTTGGTAACCACCCATTGGGTAAGTTAGCTGCGGTTCTTTTTCATCATAAATGTTTATGTTGTTGTAAGAAAGACTGTCAGGAAAAACATCTATTACTTTAACTACAAAATCGGCATCCGTAGTTGAGATACTCACGGCAAGGTCTGCTACTACATTGCCAGTTACCGTAACATCTTTATCCAGCATGCCTGTTTGAAAAACCAGCACATCGGGGCGGCGGGCAGCAAAGCGCTGGTCGTCGGTCATGTAGTTCCTGGTTCGGTTAAAATGCACATCTTCTGTATATGGCACGGGTTTAGCGGGGTCACTTATATATTCTGAATAACCAGCATTAACAGCAGGCTTATCAAACCCTAACTTTCCGCCCGGCTCAAAATATAATTCTTTGTCTTCTTTTTCAGCAGGCGGCCATTGTGTAAATGCCCTCCATTCGTTGCTGCCAGTAACAAAAACATTAGCTTCGCTGATTTGAGATATATCTCCCTTACCCTTTAAAAAATAATTGAAAAAAGGAATTTCAAAATGTTGCTGGTAATATGCTGCGGTATTGCTACCAAAATCAACATTGCCCAAATGTGTCAATACATTTTTTGACCAGCCATCATGCCACCACGGGCCTTCCACCAGCTTATTAAACGTTTTGCCGGGGTTATTTTCTTCGGCAGCTTTATAAGCATTCCATGCCCCCCAGCAATCTTCCGCATCAAACAAACCACCTACCCACAACATGGCTGGCTGCAGGTTTTTAGTAGCATTACGTGCATCACGCGCCTTCCACCATGCGTCATAATTGGGGTGCGCCATTAATTCTTTCCAAAAAGCAATACTGTCGCCTAACAGTTGGGTAAGGTTTTTAAGGGCGCCTGTTTCAAGGTAAAATTTATAGTTGTCATGGGTGTAATAATCAAAGTCTGCGGGGGCAACGGTGGTGGGACGCGGCCTTGGCTTGCCAAATGAAGAGTAGAACGAAAAAGCATCCATTTGAAAAAATGCGCCATTATGGTGAAAGTCGTCGCCGATAAACCAGTTGGTAACCGGGGCCTGCGGGCTTACGGCCTTTAATGCGGGATGGTTACTTGCTGCTGCCATAGTGGAATAAAAACCGGGATATGATATGCCGAATACACCAACATTGCCATTGTTACCTGGCAGGTTTTTTACCATCCAGTCAATAGCATCGTATGTATCACTGGCTTCATCAATTTCATTACCTTTTTTAACGGGGTTAAAAGGCCTTATGTCCTGGTAGGTGCCTTCACTCATCCAGCGGCCGCGCACATCCTGTATTACCA
>DASZUX010000253.1:0-20279 GCA_035547455.1 Chitinophagaceae bacterium | reverse complement strand
CGCCAAAACCGCTATTATTATGTAAATGCGGTTACCAGATGCAGCGGTGTGCATATCATCCGTAACATTGCTATTTTTGCTGTACGTTAGTTTCTTTGCCTGCCTGTCATTCAATGTTTTATATGCCTCCAAAAAGTCATCCGTCTCCCCTGGCATCACATTATCTTTCAGCGCCTCGTAATCATACACCCTTATCGCCTTTTTGTACCCGTTTAAAAACTTTTGGCTGTAAATAAAGGCAGCAGTATTTATACTAAAGGAAGATGTGTCAATATCCCACGTTTCAGGCAGGTTCACAATTATTTTTTCATGGTATTTGCCATCATATTCAAGGGCATAAGGCATACCACGTACCTGGTCATCGGGCTTTTTTATAAGGCTTTCAATTACGTACGGAGAAATCAACACTTTTTTGCCCTCCTTGCCGGTGTCCCAAAAATCTTTTATGGTATAGTATTCTGTAGTAGTAAGCACCCCGGCACTATCATTATCAGTAAGCACAAGGCTGTCGCCTTTAATTCTTTCAAAATAATAAGCATAAAACTTTTTCATCCGGCTCAGCATATCATAATTACTGTTATTGCCAAAAGCATTACGTTCATCGTCTGCCAGGCCGCCTGTGTATACTGTTGTAACCTTAAGGGTGGCATTACCCTGCATATCCTTTACAGTAAATTCTTCTGTAATATTTTCTTCTCCCATTGCATGGGGCTGAATATCAGTAAGCGCTGTTGTGGTGTCTGTTATAACAAGCCCGCATTGGTAATCAGGGTAACTTATATCATTAAGCCTGCCGCGCTGGTAAGCAATAGTGGGGTCAAACCAATGATACACACCATTAACTTTTGCACGAACAGTAACATGATCAAAATTAAATGGTGATGGCAGTTTATATTTAAGCGATTTTTTTTCACCTGTGTTTATCAGCACGGGGTCGGCCTCAATACCCATAGTACGCAGCATTGTACACAGCAGGTATGATTTTTCTTTACAGTCGCCAAACCGCTGCTGAAATATTTTATTGGGGTCGCCAGGCTTGTGTGAGTGTACACCCATTTCAATACCCATATAGCGTATATCATCCTGCACAAAACGCAGGGCGGCACAAATGCGGTCTTCATTGCTGCTGTATGCCAACTGTATATCTTGTATCTTTTTCGAAAGCCCCTGGGATAGCTTAACATTTTTAGGGAAAAGCGTTGAGGCCCATTTGCCTACCTCCTGCCAGTTATTAAATTCACTCACCATGATGGCAGGGAAGGGGTTGTACCAGGATGGCAGGTGGTCGTCCGGGTGCATGGCATGTACAATACTTTTATGCCACTCATAAACGGCATCGCCTGCTGTTACGTGTACATTTGGCGATGCCTCTTCCAGGCTGGTTTTAATATTAAGCGTTCTGCCTTGCGGCACCATAATTTTATAATAAAGATTATACACAGGGCTACTAAAAACCGTACTCATCTCTGCACTGTACCTGTTGCCAAAAATGGGGTTAAAGCCCTTAATGGTATAGCTATAATCAAGTATATCTCCCTTTCTAACATCATCTACAAATAAAATGGCCTGCTTGGTGCCGTTGTAAATAAAATCGTCCAGTTCACTCTCCTGCTGTATTACCTTTATTTTTGAAAGGTCAAGCTTATTAATTACTTCGCCTCCGCGTATAATATATATAGCATTAAAAGTAAGCCGCTCATAAGAAGGGTCGAAATCTACTGATAATTGCGAACGGTTTTGCACTCCTGCTTCCGATATTATTTTGTAAACATGGCGCACATATACGCTTTGCTCTTGTAACTGTACCTGCCGTTCATAATCCATATCCAGATAACCGTCTTCTGCCTCTCTGTCAAGCCTTGTATCTTTATAATCAATCTTGTTAACGGTAACCCACGCAGGAATACTGCCTTTTGCAGGCGCCTGGGCGCCAAGGCCGCAGCAGGTAAGGGTTGCAATTATAACTAAAGCATATTTATACATACATGTATGCTGGCGCAGCCAAATTATTGCATTTTTTGCAATTACCCGGGCTGCCGAAAGTATTTATAGTTGTTTTAATATTACATTAAGCCTGTACACCCAAGCCCCCCTGTGTTCTGCCGTTCATTCTTACAAAAGCCTCGCCGGCTTTTACGCCAAGCTCCCTGCCACGAAAATCTTCCATGCTGGCATGGCCGCAATCGTAAATGCCCGGCGGGTCCTGGCTAACGTGGCAGTAAATAGCTTGCTTTTTTAGATCCTGCGTATCTGTTATATCTACATAATCAGTCGGGTGAAATGTCATCGTCTGTTCGCCGGTGCATACTTCAAAAAAATACAGCGAAAATTTTTGCCGGGTGCGCATCCACGTTTGTATAGTTAGCAGACTGGCAATTTGGTGGTCTTTATGGCTGTCAACCGGCCAGTGAGTGAATACGATGGCAGGGTTTTCATCTTCTATCAATTGCTGCACTTTTTGTAACCACGCATTGTCCATTATGGTATCTCCGTCTATCTGTCCAGCAAAAACATACTTTGTGCCTAATACTTTACAGGCATTTATAGCTTCCTGTTTTCGTATAGCCGCAGCCTCATTGTGGCTTTTACCGGGTATGCCTGCCTCGCCGGTGGTTAGGTAAATAATGGTAACATCGTGCCCGGCTTTTACAAACTTTGCAAGTGTGCCCCCACAACCGCTTTCCGGGTCGTCAGGATGACCACCTACGCAAACCACTTTTAATTTACCTGTTTGCCGCGCTGCGGGTTGTGCATGTAATATTGCAGACAATGGCAAAATACCCGCCGCGGTTGTCACGCTTTTTACAAATTTTCTGCGCGAACTCGCTGAGTTTCTCATAATAATTGTTTCGCCTAAAATAAAGCTTTTATTGCCACTGTTTTGGCAAATGTGTTATCAGCATTCAATATTCTGCTTTACCAGGTAACATCTTTCGACTTCAGAAAGAATTAACAGCGGTTTTAGCTGTTTAAACTTTCAGTAAGTACATTTGTTATCCATTTAACTATTTAGATTAACATAAAAATTAACCTTATGGCATTTACCTTACCTGCGCTTCCTTACGCATTTGATGCTCTGGAACCGCATATTGACACGCTTACAATGCAGATTCATCACGGCAAACATCACCAGGCGTATGTAACTAATCTTAATAATGCAATTGCAGGCACCCCCAACGAAAACAAAAGCCTGGAAGAGCTGGTTAAAAATGCTGGTACCATTTCTGCAGCCGTTCGCAACAATGGTGGCGGGCATTGGAACCACAGTTTTTTTTGGGAAATTCTAGGGCCTGGTGCCGGTGGCGCACCTACCGGCGAACTGGCAGATGCAATAAATGCCGCTTTTGGCAGCTTTGAGGATTTTAAAACAAAGTTCGCCGCCGCAGGGGCAGGGCGCTTTGGCAGTGGCTGGGCCTGGCTGATAAAGAAAGATGGCAAGCTGGAAATTACATCTACCCCTAACCAGGACAACCCTTTAATGGATGTAGCTGAAGTGAAGGGAAGCCCCATACTGGGTGTTGATGTGTGGGAACATGCTTACTACCTTAAATATCAAAATAAACGGCCTGACTACCTTGCCGCTATTTGGAATGTTATTAACTGGAATAAAGTAGCAGAGCACTACGCAGCAAAATAACCTTACTGATTTTACCGAAGGGGCTGGCTTATTAAAGCATTTTATTTGTTTTGATTAAGCCGGCCTCTTTATCTTAGTACTACTAAACTGATACCACAATAAAACAATGCCTGATGAAAAAAAATCTTTTACTTTTTGCCATCCCGATATTACTGGTTGCCTGTGCCGGAAATCAAAAAAAAGTATTGATATTATCGCACGATAACCCGCAGATAGACGAAGCCAATTATACCATTAATTGCCCGGCCACCAGGGGGCACGAAGAAAAAGAACTGGTAATGAGCGGCAATGTTACCCTTAAAGTAAATACTGCCGCCGGTAATGCTGATATTAACCTGCCGGATGCTGGTTATTACATTGTTAACCTCAAAAATAACGATACTATTATAGGCAGCTACCAGCTTTTTACAACTGCTGACCAGGCGCACAGGGTAATGACGCAGGCAGATTTAAAACAAAAAATTGACAGCCTTGAACAACTTGTGCAGGGTAAAAATGTAAGCGCCGCCAACCGTAATTATTTTATCCTGCCAAATACTGCCGCCAAAATAACACCTAATATAGATGCAACTATTATCGCGCCTTATCATAAAATGTCCGGCGTACCCGAAACTGCTGAGGGAAAAGCTCCCGAAGTGTACGAGTTTTACACTGTAAATGAGGTTAGGGAAACTATTGCCAACCTGCGAAAATTAACTGTTGCGGACTCAACTGCTGCACATTAGGAGTAATATTAAGTACTTGAAATTGTAATAATTGCCAACACTTTATAACGGTATAAAAAAGGGGCTTACCAGCAGGTAAGCCCCTTTTTTATTTCTTCAGCATCAAATACATGTATATACACGTATTTTTGCTTTACAAAAACATTTTATTTATGAAAAAGCTTTTAAGCACAAACGGTACCATTGCTATTTCTGTTATACGGGTTATGCTCGGCATAGTGCTATTTGCTCATGGTGCACAAAAACTGTTGGGCTGGTTTGGTGGCTATGGTTATACAGGTACGATGGGCTTTTTAACTGGTGCGGTGCACCTGCCTTATATTATCGGCCTGCTGGTAATTGTTATTGAGTTTTTTGGGGCCTTGTTTTTAATTGCTGGTTTTGCTACCCGTTTTGCTGCAGCAGCCATCATCATACTATTTACCGGCATTGTATATACGAGCCACTGGCAAAACGGTTTTTTTATGAACTGGGGCGGAGACCAGAAAGGAGAGGGTTTTGAATATCACTTGCTTGTAATGGCAATAGCCATAGCGCTTTTAATAAATGGAGGCGGACGCTTTTCGGTTGATAAGGCAATTGCCGGATAGCATGGCAGTTTTTTATTGCTTAAAAGCCATTTAACCATGGCTTTTTTATGGCACAGGGTCGTAGCCGCTGCCACCACCGGGATGGCATTTTGAGATGCGTTTTAGCGCCAGCCAGCCGCCCTTAAAAAGTCCATGCTTTTTTAATGCCTCTGCTGCGTATTGCGAGCAGGTGGGGGTAAACCTGCACTTAGGGCCAAGCAAAGGCGATATACCGTATTGGTATATTTTAATAAGCAGTATAAAAGGATAGCTAATTATTTTTAGTAACAGTTTCATTCAACTCCTTTTCCAGGCGCAGCAGTGCAGCGCGCATTTTTTCTTTCACAACACTGTAAGCAGGCATTGCTTTGTCAATATACAAAATAAAAATGGCAGCCTGCCTGCTTTGTTGCTGTAACGCATTATGCAATAACCCCTTTTCGGTACGGTATGCTTCACGTAAAATGCGCTTTATGTAATTGCGCTCCACAGCCTTTTTAAAATTGCGCCCGCTTACCCCTACCCCGGCTTTTATACAAAAATCCATAGCTTGCTGCGGCTGTATATAAAACACCTTGAGCGGAAAAACTGTAAACGATCTACCCCCGTCAAAAACCTGCCCAATCAGCTTACGGCTTTTAAGTTTTTCTTTTTTGTTATATGAAAATGGCTTGTTTACCTGCATACTAAAAAGCCTTCCCATTTTACCGGGAAGGCTTTAGTTATTTTAAATTACTGTGCTATGCACAATAATGGTTTATTTTAACTTTCTTTCGTCAGAAACAGTTAATTTATGGCGGCCTTTTGCCCGGCGGCTTGCTAATACTTTACGGCCATTAGCTGTTTGCATACGCTTACGAAAACCATGTACTGATTTACGGCGGCGGTTATGCGGTTGAAATGTACGTTTCATTTTTTTACAATTTTACTAACCCTGTAATATAATTTCAACTCAAAGGCGGCAGTCACCATACTGCTTCCTGTGAAAGGTCGGCAAAGGTAACATATTTTTTATTGCCTGCAATGGGTTAGCAAAGTTTTTATGCTAAATAAGTTCCGCACGTACTAATGTCCTGCAGGTTTTGCCCCTGCGCCGCCCTTGGTTGCCGGTGTTGTGCCCTGCGCCGGCGTATCGGGGTCTACGCCCAATGTAAGCAGTTCCTGTGGTAATCCACTAAGTTTCAAGTCTTTAGCCACTGCAATAAAAATATTGTCGTAGCGCGGGCCAAACTCGTATGCTCCCGGTTTAAGCACAATGGCATACCCCTTTGAAGCAAGAATTTTTTGATAAGATGTTGCTACTGCCTTATATAAGTTTTGCGATAAAACACTTTTTTTATAATCATACTTGCGTTGTGCAATATCACGCCAGTTTACAATGGTACCTACTATTTGCTGTCTCTGGTCATTATCAAATTTCATTTTGGTTGCAGGCACGGTACCGGCTTTAACACCCGGGGTATCAACATTATGCAGTGTACTATCCAGGCGGTGATATTCGCTTAGGTAATATTCATATTCTGCGCCAAGACTGTCTTTCTGGTAAACGCCCAAAAGGCTGTCAACGGTGGCATAGCCGGGCATGGCGGTTACCATTAAATCTATATCAAATACGCCAACTTTTACCTGGGCATGGGCTGGGTTGCCTGTAAAAAACAAGAATGCTGTAAAAAGCATGCTGTAAAATAGTTTTTTCATTACTTTAAATTTTAGGAATAGATGCTTGCGCGGCAAGCGCAGGTTGATTAAAATATTTATTTATAACTCAAGATGGGTGCTTGAAACGGGTTTGCCAAAAAAATATGCTGCGTGCTGATCAAAATCTTCGGTTGAATCGGTTGTATAAAAAGTAAGACTGTTGTTTTTACTTAAACGCTGCTCCATTGCAGGATGGCGGGCTAAATAATCTGCAAGGCTGCTGGCTACAATGTCTCCCTGCGATACAATGCGTATACCCACCGGCATGTACTCTTCAATCTTTTTAAGCATAAGAGGATAATGTGTGCAGGCGAGCAGCACTGTATCAATCATCGGGTCTTTTGCCAGTAAATCCCTGATATTCTTTTTCACAAAAAAATCTGCGCCATGACCCATGTGTTCGTTATTTTCAACCAACGGTACCCACATAGGGCACGCTTCCTGTATTACCTGTACCCCGGGAAAAAATTTATTAATTTCAATCACATAAGATTGAGACTGTACAGTGCCGTTGGTAGCTAAAATGCCAATGCTCTTACATTTCGTCAGGCTGCCAATTACTTCGGTAGTAGGGCGGATAACGCCCAACACCCGCCTGTCCGGTGCAATTTGGGGAAGATCATTTTGCTGTATAGTTCTTAACGCTTTAGCCGATGCTGTATTGCAGGCAAGTATTACCAGCGGGCATCCCTGCTTAAAAAACCATTGTACACATTGCAGCGTGTAATGATATACTGTTTCAAATGAACGATTGCCATAAGGCGCGCGCGCATTATCACCCATATATATATAGTCGTACCCAGGCAGTTTTGCAATAATATCTTTTAAAACGGTTAGCCCGCCGTAACCGGAATCAAAAACACCTATGGGCTGCCGTGGTTGCTGCATTGCTCAAAATTAAAGAACCACGCGTTACCCGGCGTGGTTCTCTATGTATTAATTATTAAAACTTATGCACCTGGTTAGTGGCTTGCCGGCTTGGTGTTAGCGCCACCTTTATTGGCGGGGCTTGCACCTTGTGCCGGGGCTTCAGGATCCGGTCCTAAAATCAACAGTTCCTGCGGAAGGGAAGTAAGCTTTAAATCTTTTGCAACACTAATGAAAAGGTTGTCAACCTTGCTGCCAAATTCGTAGGCGCCGGGTTTAAGAATAAGCGTATATCCTTTTGTCTTCACTATTTTTTCGTAGGAGTCGCTTACCTGTTTGTATAAACTTTGTGCTAAAACGCCTTGTTTTTGCTGCAGTTTATTTTGTGTATAAGTGTTCCAGTTTACAAGGTAAGCCATCACCTGCTGTTTCTGCTGGTTTTCAAACTGCATTTTTGTTGCAGGCGCTTTAGCTGCTGAATCGGCTTTCAACGTGCTGTCCAAACGCTGGTATTCACCAAGATAGGTCTGGTATTCAGCATTTAATGAGTCACCCTGGTAAACCCTTAACAGGCTGTCAACCGTAGCATAGCCCGGCATTGACTGTACCATTGCGTCTATATCAAAAACCCCTATTTTAATTTGTTGTGCACCGGCTTTATCACCTGCCATTAAAATTCCTGCAACAGTAAGCAGGGTAAAGAACACTTTTTTCATTTTTTTGTTTTTATTGTTTTTTGTGGTTACGCTTATTAGCTTTTTACACCCAATTCTTTAAGTACTTCATCGCTTTTATCTAATTTGGGGTCGGCAAATATAACAGTAATTCCTTCACTTTTATCCAGCACAAAATCATAGCCGTGTGCAACTGCTATTTTTTGTACAGCGTTATAAACCTTATCCTGCAACGGTTTCACAAGGTTTTGCCTTTCTTTAAAAAGATCCCCTTCATATCCAAAACGCTTTTTTTGCAGGTCGCGCAATTCCTTCTCTTTATTAAACAGCTCATCTTCACGTTTCTTTTTCAATTCATCGCTAAGCATAAACTGTTCTGCATCATAGTCTTTATACATTTGGTTTAATACGGCCTGTTTATCGTCAATCTCTTTCTGCCATTGAGCGCTTAAATCCTGCAGCTTTTTATCGGCCTGCACATAATCAGGTATCTTGCTTAATATATATTTTGTGTCAATAATAGCATAACGCTGGGCATGGCCTGCAAAAGCCGTCAACAGTACTATTATTACAGGCAATATTAACTTTTTCATAATAAAGGTTTTTTTCATTGGTATGAAAGTAAGCATTTTTATATAAGCATGCTTAATCGGGTTCGTAGCCTAACATAAACGTAAACCTTCCTGAATTTTTAAGTCCTGAACCGGGTGTAATCCTGTCCAGCCCTATACCATAGTCAAAGCCAAGCAGGCCAAACATAGGCAGGAAGAACCTTGCACCAATACCCACTGAACGCCTTAAGCGGAAGGGGTCATAATCCTTAAACGAATACCAGCCGTTTGCTGCCTCAAAAAACGTAAGGGCATATATGGTACTACTAGTACTAAGGCTTAAGGGGTAACGCAGTTCGAGCGTATATTTATTAAAGATGGTAAAGTATTGCGAAGCGCCCTGCTGGTCGGGGTTAACACGTGGATCAGACGTTTCGTACACCGGGTAACCTCTTTGTGAAATAATGTCGTAGCCAAGCAAAGCATAGCTATTGCTTAAACCGGCATCACCCACCTGGAAGCGCTCAAACGGTGAAATCTGCAGGTTGCTGTTATACCTGCCGATAAAACCATACTTCGCAGCCATTTTAAGTACAAACTGCTTGTTTTTATCTTCACCTGTAGCCCTGCCTATTGGCACATACCATTCACCTGTAAACCGCCACTTATGGTATTCAACCCATTTATAAGGATTTTCTGAGTTTACGAGGCTTTTGTCAAATAACGAGTATGGTGGCGTTAGCTGCAGGCTAAGCATAAAGTTTGAGCCGTAAGTAGGGAATGTTGGGTTACTTATAGATGTACGCTGTAACACAAACTTAAGGCTAAGGTTGTTTGAGTGACCATTATTAAGTATAGAGCCATCCTTAAGTACAAGGTTACGGTCAATTGGGTAATTCTTCAGGGTATAGCGTGCATAGTTTAATGTAACGCCGAACGAGAAGAAGTCATCAGGCCATTTTAGCTGCTTACCAAGGCCAAGCGCAAAGCCGGTTGTTCTGAAGTAGGAGCTATCGGCCGCAGCATTATCATACGTTAAAGTGTATGGGTTATAAGCGTTCGAAAACTTGGTATCGTACAGGCTTATATTAAGAGAATTACGTTTTGTGCCACCCAGCCACGGCTCAGTAAACGAAACGTTGTATGAGCGGTAGGCTGCTCCGTTACTCTGGAAACGTATGCTCAGCTTTTGTCCGTCCCCTGTGGGCAGCGGGTCCCATGCCTTTTTACTGAATATATTTTTAATGGAGAAATTGTTAAATGTTACACCCAGTGTACCGGTTAAGCCGATACCGCCGCCAAAGCCGGCGCTCAATTCAAGCTGGTCGCTTGATTTTTCTACCAGTTTCCAGGTAACATCAACCGTACCATCGTCGGGGTTTGGCACAATATCGGGTACAATTTTTTCCTGGTCAAAAAAGCCAAGTTGTGCCAGTTCGCGGTTAGTACGTATTACATCACTCCTGCTGAATTTTTCACCCGGTATGGTACGCAGCTCCCTGCGTATTACATATTCCTTAGTTTTTTCATTACCGCTTATTCTAACGTTTTTCCACGTAGCTACCGAACCTTCGGTAATACGAATTTCAAAGTCTATCGTATCATTATATACGGCAGTTTCAACAGGGTCAATGCGGAAGAAGAGATAACCTTCATCATAATATAACCCGCTGATGTCACCACCCTCCGGTGAAACGTTTTTGCCAAGGCGTTTATTCAGCAATTCAGAGTTATAAATATCTCCTTTATGAATACCAAGAATAACGGTTAGAATAGAATCGGAATACCTTGTATTGCCGCGCCATGTAATATTTCCAAAATAATATTTGTGGCCCTCATCTACCTTAATATCAATATTCATAAGGCCGCGGGCGGTATCTAATTTTTTGCTGTCGGCCACAATTACAGCATCGCGGTAACCAAGTGAGTTGTAATAATCAATCAGTTTATTTTTATCGTCCTCATACTTTGCTGAATTAAATTTGGCAGAGGTAAATGGCTTAAGCCTGATGTAAGGGCTTAATAATTTACGGGTTTTCGTAAATGTAAGGTAGCCCTGCTCGTGCAGGTAATCTTTAAAGGAATATATTTTTGCCGGTGCAAGCCCGCCGGAGCCATCAATCGGGTGCAGCGTCAGGTGCATTTTTTCCTTAGTATCCTTTAATGAATGTTTTAGCTGATTTGCATCAACAGTATTGTCAATAAAATTTATATCGTTTATTTTTTCTTTTTTGCCCTTGTCTATATCAAATAAAAGCATGGCCGTATTTTCAAGCAGTGTATCCTTCTGCTGTGTTATTCTTACAGTAGCGAGGGGAAAGCCTTTATCGGCATAATATTTTTTAATGGCGTCAGATGCTGTACGCTTCATATTCTCGGTAATCACCCTGTTAACTACTAAAGCGGTTTTTTCTTTCAGGTCGTCAGACTGACCTTTTGGCACACCAAGAAAATAGAATTTTGACAACCTTGGCCTTTCTGTAACATTAATCTCAAGCCAGATATTGTTACCCTGGAGCTTTGTTATATAAATAGTAACATCGCTAAAATAATTTTGTGCCCATAGTTTGCTTATGGCTTTTGAGAAGTTCTCGCCCCCGGGAATAGTGATTTCATCACCCACATTCAGCCCGCTTACTGATATCAGCAGGGCCTCATCAAAGTATTTATTACCTGTTACCTTAATACCTGCCACCTTGTACTTCTGCGGCTGGCGCTGTGTAAAAATATTCAGCAGGTCGGGATTAAGGTTAGTAATTGTAGTATCACCGCTATTGGCAGAATTAAGGCCCGGCAACTGCCCGTATGAAATATAACTGCCCATGCAACATGTAATTGCCAGGAAAAGCGATATAAAAAATTTCTGCATTCGGATTACTATTTGTTTAGTGCGCGGCGGCGCCGGCAGCTTTTGTTTTAGTGGGGGCAAATTAACGGGAATAAGTTAAAACTGTTTGTTAAATAACAATTTAAAATTGTGTGGTTTAGTGCACTGCAGGCTCTTCATGCTGTACTTGTGCGCTTATTTTGCCAAACCGCCTTTCCCGTGCCTGGTAATCCAATATGGCATCAATAAGATTCTGCTTCCTGAAATCAGGCCATCTTGTATCCGTAAAATACAGTTCAGCATAAGCCAGTTGATACAATAAAAAATTGCTTACCCTGTACTCGCCGCCTGTGCGTATCATCAACTCCGGGTCGGGAAAACAGGCAGTTGTAAGGTACTGCTGAAAAACCTCCTGTGTTACGGTTCCGGCCTCCAGTTTACCTGCCTTAACATCAAGTGTAATGTTATTAGCAGCGTTTACAAGCTCCCACCTGCTGCTGTAGCTTAATGCAAGTATAAGGTTTAAACCTGTGTTATGGCCGGTTTCTGTTATAGCGTCTTTAAGTTCTTTACGCGCATGCACCGGCAGCATTTGTATATCGCCAATTACATGAAGCCTTATATTATTTTTATTCAGTACAGGCACCTCGTTGCGTATGGTATCTACCAGCAATTCCATAAGGCCGGCTACTTCATATTCTGGTCTGTCCCAGTTTTCAGTACTAAAGGTGTACAATGTAAGGTACTCTATTCCTATTTCTGAGGCGCCCTCCACTATATTACGTACGCTTTCAACACCATGAAAATGGCCAAAAAGCCTGTCCTGACCTTTTTGCTGTGCCCATCTTCCATTACCATCCATAATAATGGCTATATGACGCGGCAAGCGGTTTTTATCAATTTTTTCAAGCTGCTCCATGAATAACCCTGCGGGGGAATTAAGAAAGGGCGAAGTTAGTAAATTACAATCTTGCAAACATGTATATTTAACATGTTTAAAACAAACATTATATATACCCGGTTCATAATATTATATAGATAACACTAATAATTGGTTATCAACAAATTACAATCAAATAAAAAATTACCCCCTGTAACAGCTACTTGCCTGCGGTAGGACAACGGTAGGAAGATATGTTAAATGACAGCCCAACGTGCAGCAGAATATAAGCATCGTTTTGCGAACTATTACCTCTCTGGCGGTCTTTAATACCTATGTGGTCAAGGCTGCGGTCCTGTAACTGGTATGCTACTGACGGCTGTCCGTTTGGCAGCGGCGGAAATGCATCCGGCCCTGCGTATGTTGTACTTACATCATCTAAATAATCTGTGGTGGTAAAACGGTAGCCAATTTCACCAAAGGCATTTATTTTATCGGTAAGGCTGTATTTAAACCCAACAGTAAGGGGAAAACAGGTAGCCATAGAGCCATAGGGCTTCCTGTCGGGGTATTGTGCGCTGCCCTGTCCTTCCGTACCCAGTGGCCGCAGGTAATATTTTTGACCATTCAGGTATGCATAGGGGTCGTATGAAAAAACACCTATCCCCAATGAAATATAAGGTGTGTAATTATAGCCCTCAACACCAGGTATAAATTTAAAAAAGTTAAACTGGCCGTTCACTGAAAACTCCCATACACTTGAGTTAAAACTTAGGTTCCGGTTAAACTGCGCTGTATTTTTACTGTATTGGTCTGAGTAACCAAGAAAAGCATAGTCCGCAGCTACTTTAAGGGCTATGTAATTATTAAACTGTTTTAAAAAATATATGCCGCCGCTAAACTTAGGCCGGTTAATTGCGGCATTGGTGTTTAAGTCGCCAAAATAATGGCCAAGCCCAATACCAACGCCAAATTCACCCTCCTGCTTATAACTCTCGTACTGGGCTTTTACCCCGGTAAATAATACAGCAATGGTGCAGATAATTAACAGTCGTTTACCCATGGTATGCAAAGTAATACTGTAAAAACGAAAAAAGAAGAAATTTCTTGTGCGTGGCAGGGTTTTTAATAGTACCCCGGCGTTTTATTATAACCGGCTTATTCATTTAAGCATGTTGCATCTCAATAAATTTTACTTCCTTCGCATAAAGTTTTATCCGATGATAACACTTAATGAAGGAGATAAAGCTCCCGTATTTAAAGGCATTGACCAAAATGGTAATAAAATAGCCCTCACCAACTTTAAAGGTAAAAAGGTGGCGCTGTTTTTTTATTCTGAAGATGATAGCCCTACCTGTACTATAGAAGCCTGCAACCTGCGCGATAACTATGCTCTGCTTAAACAAAAAGGCATTGAGGTAGTAGGTGTAAGCCCGGATGACGAAGCAAGCCATAAAAAATTTGAAACCAAATACCAACTGCCATTTACCCTTATTGCTGATACAAAACATAAAGTTTTAGAGCAGTACGGCGTATGGGGAGAAAAGCAAATGTTTGGTAACCATTACATGGGGGTACACCGTACCACTTTCTTAATTGACGAGAAGGGCAAAATTGTAAAAATATTCCGTAAGCCTAAAAATAAAGCGCACGCCGAAGAAATTATAAAAGCATGGGGATTATAAAGCTGTAAAGGCAGTTTAATCAATCACCCACTCCACTTCACCAAAAGCAAATGCGTCCCACATCGCCCCCTCCACGTGAAGCATCCCATCGGGGGTTACCTCTTTTATTTTTGCATCAAACACTATATTTTGCCTTTTAAGGCGTACAGTTTTACCCCGCCTGTATAACACAGCGTTGTATTCGTCAGTTAATTGCTCATGCTTCTTTAAAAACTGTTCATAGCGGCGGGTAAGGGCTGTACAAAGCTCGCGTGCAAGCGCCTGCACATCAAATTGCCTGCCTGTAACCTGGGCTAACGATACCGGCCTCAGCGCCCCTGCGTCAAATTCAGTTTGGTTAATATTCAGGCCAATGCCGGCTACCGCCCACTGCCATTTATCCCCGCGTATTATATTCTCTATTAGTATACCTCCTGCCTTTCTGTCATTTATATAAATATCGTTGGGCCATTTAACACAGCTTTCACTATTAACATATTTACTTATTGTATCATGGGTTGCCAATGCTACAGCCATGCTTAGGTAAAACTGGCGGGAAACTGCTAAACCATTGGTATTTAATGCGGCAGATAAGGCAATGTTTTTACCCGGCTGGCTAAGCCATTGCCTGCCGCGCTGCCCCCTGCCCGCTGTTTGGCTATGGGCAAACCATACCGTACCATCCTGTACTTCACCCTGTTGCAGTTGTGCCATGGCATAGTTGTTGGTGCTGTCCACCGTAATTAATTCTATAAACGGTTGCCCTACCGGAGGAATAATAGTGTTGGGTAACAAAGAATTATTATTTTTGGCCAAAATTAGCTGATTGCAGCCGGCCCGGTTTGTTTAATATTAGATAACACATAAACTTTATATATTATTGGCACCATTATCTGTTTTGGCTGAGCGCAAAAAAACGAGCGTTACAAGGCTTAACCGCAATTCTAAAATTTTCAAGTGTATTATTAAGGCGATTGGTGAGAAAAAAGGAGAAAATATTGTGTCTCTCGACCTGCGCAAGATACCCGAAGCGGTAGCCGATTTTTTTGTGATTTGTGAGGCATCAAACACTACACAGCTAAAAGCCATCAGCGATTTTATAGAAGATACCGTAAAAGAACAATGCGGCGAATTACCATACCGGCATGAAGGCCAACAGGCTCGCCAGTGGATAATAATTGACTATGTAAACATTGTCGTTCATGTAATGCATACCGAAACACGAAAGTTCTATAAACTGGAAGAAATGTGGAGCGATGCAGAACTGGAAGAATACAACAGCTAAGAAAAGAAAGACGCTTTATTTTGAACATTTTTTTTAAAAAAACATTTAACAATCGTGAAGTAAGTTAGTATGGTACAGGATGATAAAAACATAAAACCCAACCTTATTGACAGAGGGGGTGACGATAAAAACTCGCGGAAGGGCCCCCGTTTTAATATTTACTGGATATATGCCCTTATTGCTCTCGGCCTTATAGGCTACCAGTTTTTTGCACAACATACCCCTGATTCGGCTTCGGTTACCGAAGATGATTTCAAGCAAATGGTTGTACAGGGCGACGTTGCACGGCTTGACCTTATTGACAATAAAAAAGATGTAAGGGTTTATTTGTACAACGACAGCGTAAATAGTAAAATGGGTTACTATAAAAAGTGGCTGTCAAGAAGCCTTTCAACCGCTGATACCGCAACAGCGCTTTTTGATTTTAAGGTGGAAGACTCAAAAGCTTTCAGGGAAAGGTTTGACAAATTTGTGGCACAAAAAAATATTACCAGGGTTCCTCCTATTAATGTTTCGCCGGAAGGTGAATGGTATGGGCCCGTGGCCAACATTCTTATTACAGTGCTGCTGTTTGTAGTAATGATATTTTTATTTATGCGCAAAATGGGTGGCCCTGCAGGCGGGGGAGGCCCGGGAGGGATATTCAACATTGGCAAATCAAAAGCGCAGTTGTTTGAAAAAGGTACCAGGGTAAACATCAATTTTGCCGATGTTGCCGGCCTTGACGAAGCCAAGGTTGAGGTAATGGAAATCGTTGATTTTCTTAAAAATCCTAAAAAATATACATTATTAGGCGGCAAAATACCAAAGGGCGCCTTATTGGTGGGGCCCCCCGGTACGGGTAAAACTTTGCTGGCAAAAGCCGTAGCAGGCGAAGCGCAGGTACCCTTTTTCAGCATGAGCGGCTCTGACTTTGTGGAATTGTTTGTGGGTGTTGGCGCCAGCCGCGTAAGAGACCTTTTTAAACAGGCAAGGGAAAAAGCACCCTGCATTATTTTTATAGATGAAATTGACGCTATTGGCCGCGCACGTGGCCGCAACGCCATAATGAGCAACGACGAGCGGGAAAACACGCTTAACCAGTTGTTGGTTGAAATGGATGGCTTTGCAGGTGATGCAGGTATAATTATTCTTGCCGCCACTAACAGGCCAGATGTACTGGACAGCGCATTGTTACGCCCGGGCCGTTTTGACAGGCAGATTAGCATTGACAAACCTGATGTAAAAGGCCGTGAATCCATCTTTAAAGTACACCTTAAGCCGATTAAGATTTCACAAACGCTGGATATTCATAAACTGGCCGAACAGACCCCCGGTTTTGCAGGTGCTGATATTGCTAATGTTTGTAATGAAGCTGCACTTATAGCCGCACGCAAAGGCAAAGATGCCGTAGATATGAGCGATTTCCAGGATGCAATTGACCGCGTTATAGGCGGCCTGGAAAAGAAAAACAAAATAATATTGCCCGAAGAAAAAGAAATAATTGCATATCATGAAGCCGGCCACGCAATATGCGGCTGGTTTTTGGAGCATGCCTATCCCCTGCTTAAAGTAACCATCGTTCCACGTGGTACGGCTGCACTGGGTTATGCCCAATATACGCCTAAGGAGCAGTATTTGTACAATACCGACCAGTTGATGGACCAGATTTGCATGACGCTTGGCGGCAGGGCTTCAGAGGAAATATTCTTTGGTAAAATATCCACCGGTGCGTCAAACGACCTGCAGCAGATAACCAAAATGGCTTATTCAATGGTTACTGTATATGGCATGAATGATAAAGTAGGTAATGTAAGTTTTTATGACCCAGCACAGGAAAATGCCTTTACCAAGCCTTTTAGTGAGGAAACAGGCAAGCTGATTGACGAAGAAGTTAGAAAGCTGATTGAAGGAGCTTACGAACGTACCAAGCAACTGCTTAAGGAGAAAAGGGAGGAGGTGGAAAAATTGGCGCAGGAGTTGTTGAAAAAAGAAGTGCTTTTCCAGAGTGATGTAGAATCGCTTATTGGTAAACGTCCTTACGAGGAGAAAAAGCTGCTGGACGTTACAAATGAGCCGCCTGTTGACAATAAACACGATGAAACCGGTTTTAACCAGCAGGGCGAACAGGCCCCCGGTAAAATTGATAACCCGGTAAAACCACTTTAATAAACAGTACATGGCATGAAAGAAACAACTGCCAGGCAAAATATTCTGAAAAAAATACGACAGGCACTGGGCAACACAGTGCCTGTTCCTTTTCCTCAAAGCGAGGGTAGCGAAAGTGTTTTTCAACACCCCCGCCAGGAACCTGAAATAGAATTTGCTGAGAACTTTACAAAGTTGCAAGGCCGGTTCTCTTTTTGTATTAACGATAAAGAGCTTGTGGCGCAGATAACACAGTTAGTTGCGGCGCGTAACTGGGATAAGATATATTGCCGGGAAACTGCACTTAAACAAATGCTTGCAGATGCCGGCTTTACAGGTAATTACAACAACGACCTTATTAACTGCGATGTCAGCATTACAGGCTGCGAGGCATTAATAGCACGTACCGGCAGTATGGTAATGAGCGCAGCACAGCAAAGCGGCAGAACTACAAGTGTATATGCACCCGTACACATTTGCATAGCTTACACCAGCCAGTTGCGGTATGATATTAAAGAAGCTTTGCTTGATGTAAAAGACAAATATCCAAAGCTGCCATCGCTCATAACATTGGCTACAGGGCCCAGCCGTACGGCAGACATTGAAAAAACACTTGTTGTAGGCGTGCATGGTCCTAAAGAGGTGTTTTGCTTTTTGGTTGAAAGTGAAGCAAAAGCTTAAGCTGGCGTAAATGTTACCCGGCGTCTTTATATGGCTTTCGTCTAAGTATAATATTCTGCTTAATAATGACAGGTGTATCCCCAAATAAAAAAATCTATTTCCTTTCTGACTTCCATCTTGGTGCCCCCAATTACGAAGGCAGCCTTGTAAGGGAAAAAAAAGTGGTGTCCTTCCTGGAAAGCATCCGTCACGATGCAGGCGAAATATTTATTGTAGGAGATATTTTTGACTTTTGGTATGAATACAAAACTGTTGTACCCAAAGGATATGTACGATTGTTGGGCAAATTAGCCGACTTGACTGATAGTGGTATTAAGGTACACGCATTTATTGGCAACCACGACATGTGGATGAGCGGCTATCTTGAAAAAGAATTGCACATACCAGTGTATTTTGGGCCTAAAGTTTTTGAATGGAATAATAAAAGGTTTTTCATTGGTCATGGTGATGGCCTTGGCCCTGGCGATCATGGCTATAAATTTCTGAAAAAAATATTCCGCAATAAGTTTTGCCAATGGGCATTCGGGCAATTACATCCTACTTTGGGTATGGGGTTGGCCAACTATTTCAGCCGTAAAAGCAGGGCAAAAACGGGTGATGCTGATGACCATTTTTATGGTGAAACAGGTGAATGGCTGATTATTTATTGCCGCCAGGTACTGGCAAAGGAGCATTTTGATTATTTTATATTCGGTCATCGCCACCTTCCTTTAGACTTTACACTTAATGAAACCAGCCGTTATATTAATCTTGGCGACTGGATACGTAATTTTACCTACGCAACGTTTGACGGTAAAGACGTTGAACTTAAAAAATGGGAAGGCTGAAACATATTCTACCCCTCGCAGCAATACTGCTTAACTGCATAACAGCATCCGCTGCCGCAGATACTACTCTACAGTTAATACCTGTTAAAACCATTACAGGCACCTACAAAGATTTTTATATTGACAACCTTAATAATATTTACCTGGTAAACCAAAACAACCAGGTAAAAAAGATGAGCGACAAATATGACTCCATAGCTGTATTTAACGATACCCGGCGTTACGGCGATATTTATTCTTTAGATGTAAGCAACCCGCTTAAATTAATAGTGTATTACAAGGATTTTAATACCATATTGGTACTTGACAGGTTTTTAAACATACGTAATATTGTTGACCTGCGTAAATACAATATACTGCAGGCAAAAGCTGTAGCGCAGAGCTATGATAATAATTACTGGGTATTTGATGAATTGGATAATAAAATAAAAAAGATTGACGACAATGGAAACATGTTGCTTGAAAGTGCGGATTTCAGGGTTCTTTTCCAGGAACAGTATAACCCGCAGCAATTGATAGATGATAACGGCTTTTTGTATTTGTACGACTTCAAAAACGGCTGGCTGGAATTTGACTACTATGGCGCATTTAAACAGCGCATACAACTGCCCGGGTGGAAGGATGTACAGGTTGCAGATGGCCGGCTAACAGGGCATGATGATGCTTTTATATATTTTGCCAACCCAAAAGCGCTGGATATAAGGCAGGTTAAACCTGGTATCAATCTTAAAGATGTAATCAAACTGCAAAAAAAAGCAGGCAAAATGTATGTGTTAACAATGCAGGGACTTTCAATCTATTCCCTTTAATACATTTGCTAAATGGAAAACCTCTTACAAAAGGTAATACTAAATAATACCCTTCAGCAATACCTTGAAGTGTTTCTTACGGTGCTGGTTGCATTTATTGTTAAACGGTTTGTTTCAAAATATCTTGCCGGGCTGTTATACCGCCTGTTTACAAAAGCAGGAAAAACATTACATAAAGAAAATTTTTTAAACCTGATTATTAGCCCGCTGGAAATATTCCTGTTCCTTTTTATTTTCATTTTTGCCTTTGATAAGCTTACCCTGCCGGCATTTTTACGGTTTAAAGTTTTTAGAGATATTGATTTTAAAACAGTGCTGCAGGCGGTTACAGATGGGGCGCTTATTATAACATTTATACGATTGTGCATTCGTTTTGTAAAGTTTGTAGCCCTGATACTCGAAGAAAAGTCCACCCATAACGACCGGGATAATACCAACCAGCTTATTGTTTTTTTTAA
>DASZUX010000252.1:0-5401 GCA_035547455.1 Chitinophagaceae bacterium | reverse complement strand
ACCAATGCAGCAGCAGAATCCTTCAATGCTAAAATCAAAAGCTTTAGAAACGCATTAAGAGGCGTCAGAGATATTGAATTCTTTCTTTACAGAATCTATAAACTTTATGCTTAAAATCCCCCTAAAATTTAACTTGATCCGATAAAAGCGACTGGTGGGCAACTTGTAAATAAAGCTGCATAGCACATTTTGTTGAAACAAATAAGGGGAAGTATTTTACACCTCCCCTGTTTTTTAAATGTATTTACACTGTATTTATTCTTTTATAACCATAAAACAACTGTTAACTGATCCATTTACAAGCCCGCCGGAAAAGTTTTGATAGTGGCGCCCAAAAGCATTATTTGCCGGTTTTTTTAACATTGAAGATAAACGTGTGCCGGTATTAACCAATAAGGGTGCCGCAGCCCTGTATTTAAAATTAAATATTATATCATAAGTATCTGTGCCATTAGTATAACTATAACAAATATAACTGTTAGCTGGCAGTGAATACCGCTTTAACTTGGTCTTGCTTATAGTTTTTGTAAACGCCGGGTTTAAAATAACATTTTTAAGCAGGCTTATTAAGTCTTCATAATTCTGCTTTTTGCCATAAAACCTTTTGGGTTTGCCTTGCAGCCATAAATCCCATGGCAGCAATGCTTCCGACCCATTTATATATGTATATAATATGGCTCCATACAGCAGGTTTTCATTATCACTTTCAAAGTTAAAAGACTGTTTCTTACCCAATTGACGGGCGCTGTCCAGTGAATGGCTTATAAGGGCAAAATCAATATCTTTTTCTTCTATTTCGCTAATACCGGCGTCAAACACCTTGTACACTCCGCTCCACTGCCCTTTATAATTATTACAAATAAAAACCAAATCTCTTTTTGCATATTCTTTTACTTCGGCCTTCCATTGGGTTAAAAAATTAATTACGGACTGCGTTTGAAATTGTTGCCAAAGCTTGCCGTATTTTTTTTTGGCCCCTTCATAATCTGCAAGCATTGCCTGCCGGTAATTAAAGTCACCGGGCACAGCTACCCCATTTTGCCGCAGGTATTCTGTAAACCCTTTAACGCAGTAATCACAAAAACATCCATCCTCCTTTACTGCCTGTATATTAAACAGTGGGTCATCAACTAAAATTCCGTAAGGACCTAAGTCAACAAGTTTTTTAGCAGTCTTTAAAAACAGTTGCTTGAAATAAGGCGCATTTACACATCCCCAATAAGGGTTTTTCATTCTTTGTCCTTTCATCCAGGGCGCGATAAACAAATTTCCATGCAGATCAATAATTCTGCCTTTGGCAGTTGTGTACCCGCTTGAATCGGCCACCTGGGGATTTAATGCAAGCGAAAAAGGCACATTTAAATCCTGTAACTGTTTTGTGTATGCCGGTACTGAAGTATAAAGCCAGTCAACGCGCTCCGCTGCAAAATCTTTTACTGCTTTAATAGTATTAATGCTATCCCCGTTATTGCCGGGGTGAAATGTGCGGGACGAAATAATTATCTGTTGCTTTTGCTGCGCGGTGGAAGGCAAAGGCAGCAATATAAAAAATGCTGCTATATATGCCAAGAGTTTCATGCGAATAATTTAAGTTGTGAGATACAAAAATTATTCAAAAGTTTACTATTTCCTTAAATGTACAAACATTTAACTTTTATTTTTCTTCAGCCTCAAGAGCAGCAACCATAGCAATTTCGGTAGCGGCAATCCTGCGCCGCAATAAATAATAATATATATTTATAACTAAAACAATCATATAAAAAACCAGCATAAAATTAAATTCATACATACCCCCTAAAGCTTCGCTTATACCGGCAACAAGGGCATATAGCATAAAACTAAAAAGGCAAAATGCCATTGGCCGGTTATGCTGCCAAATAAGCCTTAGCCTGCCCAGGCATTGCCATACTATGCATATATAAACTAAAAGCCCTATGTACCCGTAATCAAATATAAGTGAGAACATAGTGTTATGCGGGTTGGTTAATTCTGCATCGTTATACGAACCAAATAAATATGCCCATAGTTTTGATGCACCAGAGCCTAAATGGCCAAACTCTCCATAGCCTATAATGTCCATCGGCTTAAAAGCCAAAAACTGGGCCGCACAAATTGCCCAAATTAAGAAACGTGAGTTACCGCTTTCGATATCACCCGAACTGCGTGAAAGGGCTGCTTCAAGGCCAAGTGTGGAAATTAAAAAAGGGACAAGCGACAAAAAAAGAACCGGACCTACAATAATAATTAGAGATAAAAACCTGTACCCAGGTGAAAAATCCTTTTTATTCCTGATAAACCAAAGAAATATAGTAATAAGTATGGGTGTAATTAAGGCTGCCCTTGAATCAGTACATAAAATAGTTGCAACAAATATAATGCTTGATCCCCTGGTAATAAGCCGGTGCTTTTTTACCAATGTTGCCAGCGGCATTGTAATTGAAAGTAAAGCACCTACATAAACTGCGTAGCTGTTAAAACCATTTACAAAGGGGAATTCAATACGTTTCATATTTATGCCAAAATATGAAAGCATTACAGCCTTGGACAGCACTATATCACCATTAAACGCGCTTGATTTAAGCAACCTGATGCCCATAAAATACAGCAAAAAGTTGGCTGCCGAAAAAAGAGCGTATGGCAAAACAACCGCGTATAAAAAACTTTTTAGTATTGTATCACTGTCCAATTTTTTTATATTAAAAAACTTAAATATAGCCGCACCAAAGGTTGCTGCAAAAATTGAAATTGTGAAAATCATATAAGCTGCATAACTTATATCATGCCTTGGATCGTTAGATCGCAGGATGGAAATAACATTTAGCATAATGAATATGACTAAAAAGGTATTTGTTTTTGCAAGTTTTGCAAGCCCAAAAGATTTTGAAGCTACGAAGTAATGAAGATAACATGCTATTAAAAAAAGCACCGGGAAGGCAATCGTCCATATCGCCGCAAACTTGAATATTTGCGTAAGTATTAAAAATATAGCCGCTATTAAAATATATACCATATACGTTTTACGATAATTACTATTTAGCTACCTGGTAAACCACGTATAAAACTAACATTAAAAAAGGTAATGCCACTGTATCTCTTTCAAGCTTCCAAAAACCAGTATTGATAGAACGGTAAGAATAAATTGCCGCATACCAACTGTAAAAACCCAAATATCCCATAATCATTGCAGTAGGGATAGCATATACCCCAATAAATTTGCTAAGCACAATGGCTGATATTACATAAATAAGTCCAGATACACCATCTGCTATGTGAGATATAACATGATTGGTTGTTAAATATACCTGCATGTGCATTGCCCCGTACCGGTGAATAAAATAGGCAAGACCCAGGAAAATCCATAATAACTGCGGAACAAATGGTACATGGCTATGAATGAGCGTTAAAAGATATTTTGAAAAAAGTCCTACGCATATAAACCCTGTTACAAACACTGCATGGCTTATGAGCATACTTTTTTTAACAATTTTTGTAAATTTTGCCATGTTGTTTTGTACCCTAAGCCTTGCAAGCAGAGGTATATTACTGTAAACCGGCGCCATAGACACCACCTTAATCTGGTCAATAAGGCGTTGTGCCAGCAAAAATGAAGCCACCTCTACAGAGGTGGCTACCTGGGCATATACTATACCGGCAAGGTTAGTTAAACCAAAACCCAAAAAGCCGGATATACCTGATCGCCATGCCGATTGCCAGATCTTCAAGAATAGCTCCCGGTCAAAAGGGAGTTTTACGAAAGATTTATATAAGCCATTTTCAGTATGTGTGCATAGGTACCAGTCCCGCCCGGCCACTACCAATATCCAAAACTGATTAGCAATAACAAGGTTTAGCAAGGATGGCCTGAACAGTAATACAGCAATGCAAGTTAACATGCTGCCAAGCGAGGTAAATATCTCTACACGGCGAACTACCGCAATTTTATATAACCCCTCCATAAAGTTCAGGTACATTTTACCCCAAAAACTAATGCAGGATACAAATAAAACAACTATCCAGGCAGACCATGCCTGGCTGTGAGACGACGACTGGCTAATGGGTTTAGCCATAGCCCAGGTGCCAAAAACTGACATTAAAATAAAAAGACCTACAGTAAGCCGTAAATAAATGTACCGCATTACTACTACAATCCTGTTAAGCAAAACCTTGTTAGGCTCAAATGTAGTTGCAATCGAAAAAGTTTGAGCTGATGAAAAAGTGCTTATATCGGTTGCACCCCCAAAGGCGTAAGAAACTGTTCGTGAAAAGGTTTGGCGAAAACCAAAATCCGCCATGTATTGCAACGAAATAATTGTGGTAAAAAGGTACCAAATGCTGGTATCGCCGGGCGTAAAGTTTTTTAATACCAAAGGCAATATGCCAAAAATATTAAGCAACTGGGTTGAATAGCTTAACCAGGTTGTTAGCGTAGGCGAATTCCAGATTTTTTTAAACATACAATATGATAACTTCCTCAACTTTACAGTGTACCGCCAATTGCTATTGTTGCTGTACCAATAGCATATAAAATTTTTTTAAAAAAGAGAATAGAAATCTACTTTTTCAAAAACATCAAGCTTTCCGCCAATTGTCGCGTCTTTAATTATCCTGCCGTCCTCTTCAAAAGCCTTTCTGGCAAGTTTATACGAAAATTCCTCGCTCCGGTAATCTGGTGCATCCCAGTTCATACCTGGCTTGTAATAACCCTTTATAAAATGATTGTCTTCCTGGCCAGTACTTTTAATACCTACACCGGCTTTTTCTGAGGTGTTATATGAATGATCTTTACCAATAAGGTAAGCTTCTGAAAAACCCATATAATAGGCAAGCTGCATACATGCATAAGTAACAGATTTACCTGCACCATGGCCGTCGCGTGCAATATCTTTTGAAAACTCTGGTTTAAGGCGGTCTTTTATAAAATATTGATTATCTTTTTTGCTGAATTTATTCCTTAACAGCCAACTATAAAAACACGGTATTGTCAGGTTATCATAATCTTCAGTAAACTGCAGCAACTGGGATTTAAGGTCAATACATGCAAGGTAAGTAGGTACAAAACCGTTTACATCCTTCATAAGGTAAATACGGTTCATGCCTATTGTATATTCATTTTTAAGTAATGAAAAATCAATTTGCTTTAAACTAGGCCCGTTGGCTATAATAAATACTCTTTTACCCGCATGTATATTTTTAAGCTTGCTCAGGCGTTCCCTGTTTTTAGCAGGAAACCCTGCCGACGAATACCATGCCATTGTCTGTGGAACATCTGCCAGGCGTCTTCCAATGGCCCTGGCAATCCTGCCAAAAGTAACGTCGCTTTTTTTTAATGTTAACAGGCGTTGCAGGTTACCCATGTTTAGCTTTTTAAAAGTTTAAATATTTATTGGTTATTATTTTTAAA
>DASZUX010000251.1:0-9218 GCA_035547455.1 Chitinophagaceae bacterium | reverse complement strand
TATGATACGGCTGCGTTTACCCGGCGGTTTTTTAACTGCGGAGCAGTACGAGGAGTTGCATCATATTGCAGGCGCCCATTCAACGGGCATTATTAAAATAACTACTCGCCAAACCGTACAATTGCATGGCATTTTAAAATCACATATAAAGCCAACAATCAGTGCTTTTAATAAAATAAAGCTTGATTCAATAGCGGCTTGCGGGGATGTTAACAGGAATGTACTTGCAACCGCCCACCCGAAATCTTCCCCCATCCATGAAGAAGTATTTAGTTATGCTGATGCCATAAGCAACCTGCTGTTGCCCAAAACAAGGGCTTATTACGAGGTGTGGCTGGACGAAGAAAAACTGGACGAGGTAAATGAAGAGGATCCTCTTTACCAGGACAGGTACCTGCCGCGCAAATTTAAAATTGCCATAACCATACCTCCTTATAACGATGTAGATGTTTTTGCGAATGATGCGGGACTTATTGCCATTATTGAGAATAATGTACTTACCGGCTTTAACATAGCGGCCGGCGGTGGTTTGGGCACTACGCACGGCAATACAGATACATACCCGCGGCTTGCAACTGTACTGGGGTATGTACCAAAAGAAGATGCGCTGAAGGTGTTATATGAAATTGCTACTACCCAGCGCGATTTTGGCAACCGCAGCGACAGGAAATTAAGCCGTCTTAAATACACTATTGACAGGATGGGCGTTGATACTTTTAAAAAAGAGGTAGAAAAAAGAAGCAATGTAACATTTAGCCCTGCAAAAAAAGTTTTTATTAATACGCGCAGCGATGATTACGGCTGGCAAAAAAACCATGAAGGCAAATGGTATTATACGGTGTTTGTGGAATGCGGCAGGATATTAGATACCGACACCGTTAAAATGAAAACCGCTTTTCTTGAAATTGCTAAAACACGCAAGGCTGCATTCAGGTTTACCGCTAACCAAAACCTTATTGTAGGCGATATTTTGGAAAAGGATAAAAAACAGGTGGAAGCTATTCTTGAAAAGTATGGGGTGATAGCAGAAACAGAGAACGCCAGTAATGTGCGTAAGCAGTCAATGGCATGCGTGGCTTTAAATACCTGTCCCCTTGCCCTTGCTGAAGGACAACGCTATTTACCACACCTAATCAGCAAAATAGAGGTGCTGCTGCAAGCGTATAATTTAAGTAATGAAAATATTGTAATACGTATGACGGGCTGTCCCAACGGGTGTGCGCGCCCCTTTATGGCAGAGATTGGCTTTGTAGGTACTGCTTACGGAAAATACAATATGCACCTTGGCGCCAATGCGGAAGGGACAAGACTTAATAAGCTTTATAAGGAGAATATAGAGGAAGAGGAAATATTAAAGGAACTGGACGTGTTGTTTAAACTTTTTGCACAGCAGCGGAAAAAGAAGGAAGCATTTGGCGATTTCGTAATGCGCGAAGCAATATTCAGCGAAGGCGGGATGATGATTTAAGATACTTTATAAAACACAGACGATGTATGTTATGGATGAAGCAGTAACCGTAATTGAGAACAATACAAAAGAGGGTAATCACTTATTTCCTGTTTTTTTAAAACTGGAAGAATTAAACGTGCTGCTTATAGGGGCCGGCAGTGCCGGGCTTGAAAAACTTAATGCAATACTCAACAATTCTCCTGCAACAAAGGTTACAGTGGTGGCGCAGCATATAAGCGAAGACTTTAATAACGCTGCCCGGCGGCAAAACATCACCCTTATTAAAGACAGTTATTCACCCGGTTTTTTAGAAGATGCCGATATAGTAATTTGCGCCGTAAACGACCCCTCCTTAAGCAAAATAATAAGGGATGATGCAAAACAAAGAGGCAAACTGGTAAACGTGGCAGACAAACCTGCGCTATGCGATTTTTACTTAGGCTCTATTGTTTCAAAGGGTAATTTAAAGCTGGCTATATCAACCAATGGCAAATCCCCTACCCTTGCAAAACGCTTACGCGAGGTTTTTAGTGAAATGCTCCCTGGCGAATTAGACGAGGTTATGGACAACCTGCAGCAGATAAGAGAGCAATTAAAGGGCGATTTTGCACATAAAGTATCAGAGCTTAACCGCATTACCAAAACACTTGTTGAAAAGCCTGCCCCCAAAGATGCCGAGGATTACTGGTTTTTATAGGTTTAATACAACAGCCTATATTAAACGGGTATTTATAAATAATGACTGCAGGGTGATATTATGAAACGATTGATATTGGAATACCTTTGCCGTTATGAAACCTGCTTTTCCCGTAATTTATTCTACCCTTTGCCCAAGTGCGCTGTCATCGTTTATTTCAGAAAAATACCGCAAAACAGGCGTTCAATGCAAATTCATGGTAAGAGGCGTACATGATACCTACCTGGTTGAATCGAACGATACCCGTTTTATATTAAGAGTCTATCGTTCTTCCCATCGCAGCCTTCCGCAAATAAAAGAGGAGGTTGAATTACTGCTGGCGTTGAAACGGGCCAACGTATCGGTATCATATCCTATTCCTTGTACTTCGGGGGAGGCTGTCTTAACGATTGAAGCAGTCGAAGGAGAAAGATACGCGGTGTTATTCAGCTATGCGCCCGGTTATGCGGCTAAACAAATGAGCGAAAGCCAGCTTACTTCACTTGGACGGGAGATGGCACGCTTTCACAATCTATCATCTGTTATTAACTTAGGAAAGGAAAGATGGCATTTTGACCTTGAAACAACTATTTTTAAGCCCTTAGAAAGGATAAAACCAAACTTAGCAGGGGATACAGAGAGTTATGCAATGCTGCAGAATATGGCTTATCGTGCAGAAAAAAAGCTGTCACAGCCTCACACAGCCGGTTTTATTAAAGGGTATTGTCATTTTGACTTCCTTCCCAAGAATTTTCATTTTGAGAACGACGCAGTTACTTTTTTTGACTTTGATTTTATGGGCTACGGATGGCTGGTGAATGATATAATGTCTTTTTGGCAACATCTTGCCCTGGAGGTATATGCCGGAAGAATGGCACAGAAGGAAGCCGATGACGCTTACGGCATTTTCCTGCAGGCATACTGTGAATACCGTCCTGTAAGCGAACAGGAGTTGTCAGCAGTGCCTTATCTTTCACTCGGGTTCTGGCTGTTTTATATGGGCTTCCATACCACGCACGACCAATTTTACTCTTTTACCCAGCCACCGCACTTAAAATCATATCTCAGGTTTATTAAGCATATTGCAGAAACTTACTGGGGTACAGGATGAAAAGCCAACAGGGTGCATTGAATTAAAACCCTGGGGCAAGCCCATATATTTATATAAAACTATTAGTTTATAATGCTAAATAATTATTTTTACACCGGAGCCGCTTTTGACGGCTCTATATAATGCCATACCTGCCTGAAAGCTTAGTTGAGTTATTTCCATTTTAATGCCCCACTTATTAATTAACATGTTTTCATGACGCATCCCATGAAGAATAGTTTCCTGCTGCCAGGAAGCCATGCCTTTTCCTTTACCAGGAAAAAAACAGTTATTCTATTGATGCTGGTGTTCCTGTCCTGCATCGTATTAATAATCGTAAATTATTATACACTTCGCGTAACTTCCAGTGTTAGGGCTTACATTAAGGGAGAGTCAGAGTTTTCTAAAAGCCAGAAGGATGCATTTCTTTACCTGGCGAGTTATATACAAACCCAGGATGAGCATTACAGGCAATTGTTTGAAGAAGAAATTTCAGTGCCCAGGGGAGACAATATTGCACGGGTTGCACTGATTACCGGGCAACCGCTTGATGCTGTACGCAAAGGCTTTTTAATGGGAAGGAATAACCCGGCCGACTTTAATAAAATGATTTGGCTGTACGAAAACTTTCATTCAGTATCGTTTATGAAAACTGCCTTAAGAGTATGGGAGGAAGCATTGCCACTGATAGACGAAGCTGATACTATTGCAGCAAATGCACGAAACCAAATAGCATCGGGAGCATTTACCCAGCAGGGAAAACAGGCTTTTATTGCAAGAATAAATGCTATAACCGGCGTACTTTCTCAAAAAGAGCGTATGTTTTCAACCGTTTTAAGCAACACTGCGCGCAACATAGATACATACCTTTTTTGGGCAAACGTAGCCTGCATCCTGCTGATACTGGGCAGCCTGGTAAGCTATGCCGTTATTATGATAAACCGACTTTCGAGGGCTAGCAGGGCCCTGCAGCAATATAACCTGGAATTGGTTAACGTAAACAAGGAGCTTGACACGTTTGTCTATAGCGCCTCGCATGATTTACGTTCCCCGATTGCTTCTCTCAAAGGCCTGGTAAATCTTTCATTGATGGAAGATGACCCCGGTGCAGGAAGGGAGTACCTGAAATTAATGGATGGAATACTGGAGCGGCTTGATGTGTTTATAAAAGAAATATTTGATTTTTTTAAAAATAAACGCATTGATGTATTAACCGAAAAGATAAGCCTGCAAAAATTGGCAGAGGAGGCTATTGCTTTAGTGGAGTTTATACCCGGTGCTAATAATATTGATATAATAACAAATATTGAAGCAGATGAACTGCACAGCGATGAATTACGGTTAAAAATAATTCTGAATAACCTTATCTCAAACGCTGTGAAATACAGCGACACGGCAAAAAAAACCAGGTTTATAAAAATCACTTCGCGGTACGATGGCGGCAATTGTATTATTGCGGTTGAAGATAACGGCGTAGGTATTGCAAACGAGCATTTTGACAATATATTTAAAATGTTTTTTGTTGCTCCTAAAAATAAAAATGGGTCTGGTTTGGGCCTGCATATTGTAAAAGAAACTGTCGAAAAGTTAAACGGCACTATTCACGTTACATCGGCTGTAAACAAAGGGTCCACGTTTACTGTTATCATCCCCCTTCTATAGTACAAAAACAGTCCCCGGAGGCAGTGCTTTCAATGCGCGGTAAATGACACAGGCATTCAACTTATGCCTCAGAGTAAACGCAGCAGCAGCATTATGCTAAAATGCAATAACTTTGCAATCCTTTATAAATTCTCAACAGATGATTACTATTGAACTTGAAAGAGTAAGCGGTGATTATGGCTTTGAGGCCAAAGACGCGACGGGCCATGTAGTAAAACTGGACACCAGCCCCGAAACCGGCGGCGAAAACTTTGGCGCACGCCCTATGCAATTGCTTTTAATGGGCCTGGCAGGCTGTAGCGGTATTGACGTAATAAGCATACTAAAAAAACAGCGGCAGGATGTTAAGGGCTATAAAATGATAGTAAAAGGCGAACGTGAAAGTGGCAAAGAGCCGTCGCTGTGGAAAGATATCTGGGTGGAGTTTCACATTTATGGCAATGTAGATGAAGAGAAGGCAAAGCGCGCAGCAGAACTTTCAATGGACAAGTATTGTTCTGTAGCAGCTACTTTACGCGGCGCAGGCGCTAACATTCAATGGACAGTTACAGTACACCCCTAAGCCATAAATGGCTGTTTAAACCGGTTTATTTTTTTTATTGCACCAGAAAATTTTTAAATGAGCGACTACTTAGATAACCTGCACCTGCAAACACAAGCAGTACGTATTCAAACACCGGCTACAAGGCAGATGGAGCACTCTACACCACTTTACCTTACCAGCAGTTTTATTTTTGACGATGCTGAAGAAATGCGCGCTGCCTTTGCTGATGAAAGCGACGCCAATATTTACAGCCGTTTCAGCAACCCAACAGTGGATGAATTTGTACGTAAAATGTGTGCGCTTGAAGGTGCAGAAGCCGGCTTTGCCACCGCCACCGGTATGGCTGCAGTATTTGGGTCAATGTTTGCATTACTAAAGCAAGGCGACCACGTGGTTTGCTGCAGCTCAGTATTTGGCAGTACCTATACCATGGTAACAAAATTTTTACCCCGGTACGGCATTGAATCAACATTAGTGCCTGCAGGTGATGACGAAGCATGGGAAAAGGCAATAAAGCCCAATACTAAAATGCTTTATCTCGAAACGCCCACTAACCCACAATTGGAAATACTTGACCTGGAATGGGCCGGCAACCTCGCAAGAAAGCATAACCTTATTTTAAACGTTGACAATTGCTTTGCAACGCCGCTTTTGCAGCAACCGTTGCAGTATGGCGCACACCTTGTAGTACATTCAGCCACCAAATGGATTGATGGGCAGGGCCGCGTACTGGGTGGCGTAATTGTTGGCCGTGCAGACCTTATACGAGAAATATATTTATTCTGCCGCAATACGGGGCCGTCGTTGTCTCCATTTAATGCATGGGTGTTAAGTAAAAGCCTTGAAACATTGGACGTGCGTATGGAACGCCATTGCCAGAATGCAATGAAAATAGCAAAAGCGCTTGAACAGCATCCCAGGGTATCAAGCGTTAAATATCCTTTTTTAGAAAGCCACCCGCAGCATAAAATAGCTGTTAAACAAATGAAGGCCGGGGGTGGTATTGTGTGCTTTGAAATAAAAGGAGGTATTGAAAGCGGGAGACGTTTTCTCAATACATTAAAACTGCTTTCAGTAACAGCAAACCTCGGCGACTCAAGAAGCATTGCATCGCATCCTGCAAGCACTACACATAGTAAACTTACAGAAGCTCAGCGTCTTGAGGTAGGTATAACGCCGGGACTTATACGAGTGTCGGCAGGCCTTGAACACACGGACGATATTATAAATGATATCATACAGGCGCTTGAAGCATAGGCATATTAAATATGCTCTAAATTCTCGGCGTTTATATTGATGCCGGTGGCTCAAAAAGCGAATCTACATTAGAAAGGGTTGATTTGTGTTTGCAAATACAACCCTTTTTCTTTAGTAATTTTCTTAATAAAGTATAGTATTCCGCTGTCTTCACAACGGTATCAAAAAAAATTATAAGTAATACCATTCTTAAAAAAATAATATAAAACAAGGCCCTTATTCAAAATAACTTATAGTTTTAAGCATTCAAATAAATTGCCGTATGATTTTTTTGCAATATAACTCGCTTGATGAACTTAACGAAGATGTTTCCGAACGTATTATTAATGAACTGGAGCAAACCAGCAACCCCTTATTTTGTCCTGCTACCGGCAATTCGCCCAAGGGGGTTTATCAAAAATTAGTAGAAAAAAAAGAACGCATCCCGGTTGAAAGCCTGCGTTTTGTAAAATTAGACGAATGGTACGGGCTGCCTCAAAATTACCAGGGCACCTGCGAGCTTTATTTGCAACAACGCCTGCTGCAGCCTTTAGGTGTAAAGCCCGAACAGTATGTTGGTTTTACCAGCGATGTACAGGATACAGAAGCCGAATGTGAGCGTATACAAGATTACCTGGCCCAAAACGGCCCTGTTGACCTTTGCATACTCGGTATTGGCAAAAACGGTCATATTGCTTTTAATGAGCCGCGGGAAGAACTACATGCAGGCGTGCACCTGTCAAAGCTTACACCTGCATCGTTAAAGCACAGCATGATTGAAGGTATAGATACAGTGCTGGAATATGGCCTTACCCTTGGCATGGCAGATATACTGCAAAGTAAAAAGATATTCCTGGTGGTAAACGGTGAGCAAAAAAGAGAAATACTCAACCGGTTCCTTTCCGGCAATATTACCACGCAGTTGCCTGCATCTTTTCTTTGGCTGCATCCGGAAGTGTATTGCTTCTGGACAGAAGAAGGATAGTGATACGAAGGCTTTAACTTGCGAGAGCTTTTTTGCGATTATACTAATATTACTTTACCATAAAACGATTGCTTATGCCGGCAGATACCTCCCACATAAATATAAACGCAGGCGGTGTTGCAAAAAACACCTTTGATGCCATTGTAATAGGCAGCGGCATAAGCGGCGGCTGGGCTACCAAAGAGCTTTGCGACCGCGGCCTGAAAACACTTTTACTTGAGCGGGGAAGAAATATTGAGCATATAAAAGACTACCCCACTGCTACCAAAAACCCGTGGGACTTTAAACACCGGATGCGCATACCGGAAGGAGAATTAAAAGAAAACCCGGTAATAAGTAAATGTTATGCCTACGGGGAAGATACCCGTCATTTTTTTGTAAAGGACAAAGAACACCCCTACATACAAGAAAAACCTTTTGACTGGATACGTGGTTACCAGGTTGGCGGCAAATCAATTATGTGGGGACGCGCCTGCCAGCGGTGGAGCGATTTTGAATTTACTGCGCCGCAACGTTACGGGTACGCAGTTGACTGGCCCATACGGTATGCCGATATTGCACCCTGGTACGGCCATGTTGAACGATTTTCAGGGATATGCGGCGGGAAGGATGGCCTTGAGGCAATGCCTGATGGCGATTACCTGCCGCCCTTTGACATGAACTGTGTAGAGCAGGAAATACAACGAAAAATAAGTGCACATTACAAAAACCGCTTTATGGTGCATACCCGCTGGGCACATCTTACCAAACCCAACGAAATACATATACAGCAAGGCCGCGGGCAATGCCAGGCGCGGGATTTATGTACACGCGGGTGCCCTTTCGGGGGGTATTTCAGTTCTGTGTCCTCTACCCTGCCGTGGGCTTTAAAAACAGGCAATCTTACCGTGCGGCCATTTTCGGTGGTACATTCCATTATTTATGACGAAAAGCAGGGCAAGGCAACCGGCGTTCGTATTATTGATACTAATACAAAACAAGCAACGGAGTTTTTTGCAAAAGTTATTTTTGTTAACGCTGCCTGCCTGAACAGCAACCTTATTTTACTTAATTCTACTTCAAGCCGTTTTCCAGGTGGTATTGGCAACGATAGTGGCTTGCTTGGCAAATATATGAGCTGCCACAACTACCGTGGGTCAGTGCACGGTATTTTCAGGGGGTATGAAGACAAATATTACTACGGGCGAAACCCCACCAATCCTATTATTGCCAATTACCGAAACCTGCATAAACGTGACACTGATTTCCTTGGCACCTACCTCACTTTTGTGTGGGCTTCCCGCCCGGCCACACATAACGGCCAGTTACCGGAAGGGCTTGGCGCTGCTTTTAAAGCAGCACTTGCTGAGCCGGGAGTTTGGCATGCCGGCATGTATATGCAGGGTGAAAAAATACCACGGGAACAGAACCATGTGCGTTTGAGCAAAGATATGGTTGACCCCTGGGGCATACCCCAATTGATAACTTCAATAGGTTATGAAGAAAATGATGAAAAGCTGCTGAATGATTTTCTTACCCAAAGTGAAGAAATGCTTACAGTGGCAGGTGTGGAAAACATAGAAAAGGTTGATACCA
>DASZUX010000250.1:0-10761 GCA_035547455.1 Chitinophagaceae bacterium | reverse complement strand
AAAACACATCCAGATGTCTTCGGGGCGGTAAAGGTAATAATAGTAATAATACGGAAAGATGGATTGGGCCCGAAATTATAAAGCCTAACCTGCATGAAAAGCTTCTTTCAAAACGCTGCAAAATCCTGTTTCAGCCATCTTTTCGGCCAGCAGTATCATGTTCATAAATGCTTTATCGTTGCTGATGCCATGGCCTATTATTACGGGTTTTGATACACCCAGTACAGGGGTGCCACCATAGTTTTCGTAATGAAACCTGTGCAGGTATTCATCATTTTGCAAGTGGCGGGTTTGGGCGATGTCGTAAATTGATTCGGCCATTTTAAGCACTATGTTGCCTGTAAAACCATCACAAACTACCACGTCAGCTTTATCATGCACCAGGTCGCGGCCTTCAATATTCCCTGCAAATTGTATGGCGGTATTTTCTTTAAGCAGGGGGTAAGCGCCTTGAGCCAAAGCGTTGCCTTTACCTTCTTCTTCACCAACGTTAAGCAATCCAACCCTGGGATTAGCAATACCCAGTATGTGTTTAGCGTAAAGGCTACCCAAAATAGCAAACTGGTTAAGGTTTTCGGGTTTGCAGTCGGCATTAAGGCCAACATCCAGCAAAACACCTGTACTACCATTTAGCTTGGGTAAAACGGTAGCAATGGTAGGCCTGCTAATACCTTCAATGGCTTTTATTGTAAACATGGTGCCTACCAGCATTGCGCCGGTATTGCCCGCACTGATAAAGGCATCAGCTTTGCCGGTTGCAAGCAGGTGAAAGCCAATAGCAATAGATGATTTTTGTTTTTCTTTCAATGCCCTGGTAGGGTGCTCATGGTAGCCTATTACTTCAGGAGCGTGAATTACAATTACATTATCACCAATAAGACCATATTCATTTAATAGCGGCGTTACCTGTGCTTCATCACCAATACATAAAATATTGGCCGGGGTATTGGTTTGCTGTACGTAAAATTTTAGTCCTTTCACCGCTTCCAAAGGTGCAAAGTCGCCACCCATCATATCAAGTGCAATATTCATTTGCAGGCAATTATAGTAAACTAAGCATCGGCAGTTAACAGGTATAATAATGCAAATAACAAGCGCACAGCCTACACTGTTTGCTTGTTATGAATATTTGTTGCGCCGGGGCGCTCTACTGGTACCGTTACGCTTTAAGCGGCGCTTTTTCAGCAACCACTTTGCCTTTGTAGTATAATTTGCCTTCGCTTATGTGCGCACGGTGGCGAACGTGTGTTTCGCCGGTAGCAGCGTCTTTGCTAAGGGTAACTTCTTCAGCTTTGTAATGCGTCCTTCTTTTTGCACTGCGTTGCTGTGAGTGCCGGCGTTTGGGATTTGGCATAACTCTTAATTTATCTTATAAAAAAATTTATTCTATGTTTTTGAACTTATCCAATGCCTGCCACATGGGGTTATTATTCCGGGCTGCATCTTCTTCCATTTGTTTCAGCCTTGCCAGTACTTCCTTATTGCATTTTGGCCCGCCCATTTCACTCTCACTGCACATTTTCTGCATAGGTATGCTAAGTGTAATAAATTCATAAATCCAGTCGGCAACAAATAAATGGCTTTCTGTCCTGCTTATATAATATACGTCCGGGTCCTCTTCCTGCTCATTCATCACGTCCGGTTCTTCTACCATTTTAACTACCAGCTTAAACTCATCCCACAACTGCAATGGTAAAGGGTTGCCGCACCTGTCACAACTTACTTCTGCCTGCCCGTCAACATCGAATTTCAGCATCATAAAGCTGCTGTTTTTTTCAAGCTCAAGCTTTATTTTCGCTGTGCAGCTGGTAAATTCCTGTTCCCCATAAGGCTCAAAAAACCTGCTGTTTATATTGTACTCAAATGTATGAACACCCGGTTTTAACCCTACAAATGCAATTTCAAACTCTCTCCGGTGGCTCATTATTCACTTTTTTGGGCTGGCAAAGGTAAGCAATTAACTGGTTTTTACCAAAGCAAAATGCTTATTATAAAAAAACAGCTTAATTGCATTAGAATTCTGGCTTAAAGGTAAATCATTTTCAGGCGGCCATGGGCGGCATAACAAATTTTTAAAATACTTTACAGGCAGGTAACAGGTATGGAGCATAAAATAAAACCGCCGGTGTGGCGCAAATTGGCCATTTTATTAGCTGTGGCCTTGCTAATTAAAATCTTTGCCGTTTTTAACGGTGCAGTTGAAAATTTATATGCCACGGGTGTCTATCCTGTTATTGCGGTAATATTAAGGGCCATTGCTGGGTGGTTGCCTTTCAGCCTTGGAGATATACTATATGGCGCAATAATTATATGGTTGCTTGTAAGATTGATAAAACTTTTTACAATTGCCGTAACCGGCAAGGCTACCTGGCAGGGTTTTGGCCGGGGTGCTATAAAAATAATAATAAGATTGTTATATATATATATAATATTCAACATTTTATGGGGAATGAACTATGACCGGAGGGGCATTAGCTACCAATTAAAATTAGATGCAGGTAGGTACAGTACAGATGAATTAAAAGCACTTACCGGCGAATTGATTGAACGGGTGGATTCAGCAAGGCTTGCTTTAGGCGATAGAGTTATTTACCCTGCTTACCAGGATGTGTTTAAGCAAGCTGCTGCAGCTTACACCGGTTTACGGCTACAATATCCTTTTTTGCGATACGCAGTTACCAGTATAAAAAAATCGTTGTATGGCCGGGTTGACAATGACTTTGGTTTTTTGGGTTATTATAACCCTTTTACAGGCGAGGCACAGGTAAATACAGGTGTTCCGGCTTTTTTAATACCTTATACTACCTGTCATGAAATAGCGCACCAGCTCGGCTATGGCAGCGAAAGCGAGGCTAATTTTGTGGGCTACCTTTCTGCCAAAGCATCTGGTAACCCGTTTTTTCGCTACTCCGTTTATTTTGACCTGTTTAATTACGCTAATGGTGAGCTGTTTTTGCGCGATTCAGCGGCTGCACGGGCCAATTACCACATGCTTGATACCCTTGTAAAGAGGGACTATCATATTTACCGGGACTTTTGGCTGGCCCATAAAAACCCGGCTGAGCCGTTAATTCGCCTTTTTTACGGCGAGTATTTAAAAGCAAATAACCAGCCCAAAGGCATTGAAACTTACGACGATGTAGTGGCATGGCTTATTGCTTACCGCAAAAAAAACGGCAGAATTTAAGATGGTTGTGCAGCCGGAAAGCGGCTAAATAAAATTAATCATTTTTTTTGAGGAGGTTAAACCCAACGCCAGGTTTATAGTCTATTACAGATAACAGCTTTTTTATTAAATTTTTGCAGCAGGGTTAATTAAGGGTGTGATTGCTTGAGCATTGCACCCTTTTTGCAGTGGTTTATTTGCCAAGTAAAAATATAAGCAGGCAAAGGGCCAGTGCAATGATAACCACAATGGCTGTTTTATAGTTTTGCCAGTTGTGATGCCAGCGTGCTTTATTTATAAACAATTGTATATTGTGCTGAAGCAAAGCATCCTTTCCGGCCAGGGAAGCTAATATGACAGCAATACGTTGAGCATGGTTAAAACCCAGCAGCCTGGCACACAATAATAATTTTTCAACAACCTGGCTGGTAAACGCAGCATCATGCTGTTCAGTAACAAAATTTATATTCCGTTCGCTTAATAATTGTAAAATGCTGAAATAAATAGCATCGCGGTTTACTCTGAAAGGATCTGCTGCGGTTACAATTTTGGCAAGCATGTCAATATCAGCCACCAGGGATGTGCGGGTTAGTTCCGGCACTTTATTATAGGTTGTGCCGTAAATATGATGTCGCGTATAGTTATATTCTTTTCGTTTACCGGGGTCGCTTAATACTTTATAAGCCTCTGTAATCTCGTTAAAAACACTTGCGCTTATAACATCATTATGGTTTTTATCGGGATGATATTTCATGGCGAGCTTCCTGTAACTCCTTTTTATCTCGCCCGAAGAGGCAGAAGGTTTTACATCAAGTATTTTATAGTAATCCTTTATAATCATTGTGTTTGCTGCATTTGGCCAATATTAAAATTACCCGTCAATTGTATAATTTGTTCAACAATTTATTTACTTTGGGCTTTTATTCATCCCAGCATAAATAACCGCCACATGAATAATATACGTTCAATAACCCCTGCATTCCTCATTACTGCTTTGCTAACCACATTTTCAGCTTTCACAGTCAATGCTAAACAGCCCAAAATACTGGTGTTCTCAAAAACTGCCGGCTTTCATCATAATTCTATTGCAGCGGGCATCCCCGCCATTATTAAACTGGGGCGGGAAAATAATTTTTCAGTTGATACAACTACTGATGCATCAAAGTTTACCGATGCAAATTTAAAACAATATGCGGCAGTTGTTTTTTTGAGCACCACCGGGAATGTCCTGAACGACGACCAGCAAAAGGCGTTTGAAAGATATATCGAATCAGGCAAAGGCTTTGTTGGTGTGCACGCCGCTACAGACACAGAATATGACTGGCCCTGGTATAACAAACTGGTAGGGGCCTACTTTAAGATACATCCTAAACAGCAAGATGCAGTATTAAATGTTGTTGACACCAGTTTTATTGCTACAAAAGGATTGCCGAGGGTATGGAAACGTTTTGACGAATGGTATAATTTTAAAGATACCCATTGGGATGATGTACACGTATTGATAACAATTGATGAAACCAGCTATACGGGCGGCGAAAACGGCAGCTTTCATCCCATGAGTTGGTACCACAGTTATGATGGCGGCAGAGCGTTTTATACTGAACTTGGCCATACTGATGAATCTTATGCTGATTCTTTATACCTGGGCCACCTGCTTGGCGGTATAAAATATGCCATTGGTAAATAAACAGTAGCATTTATTACCTGCAGCTATTGAAGGGCAGCTATTGCACAATGGTCGAAATAAATAAATCACGCAACAATTTTATCCTGTTTTGGTCAGCAGCAGCATTCCATATAAATCCGCTATGAAAAGTTTTATAACAGCCTGTTGCGTAATTATATGCAATGTATGTTTGCATGCACAAACAAAAGGGTATTTACGATACACAGAAAACCCACCCTCAATAAATGATACAGCTTACATAAATGCACTGGTCAATAAATCAGTTGAAATTTATCTTCAATATCCCGATTCCGCCCGGAGTATTGCCGAAAAATCGCTGTTGCTGGCCAAACAAATTAAGTACGATGATGGTATTGGCGGCAGTTTTGCAGCCATCGGCTACTCGTACTGGGCGCAATCGTATTTCGCCTTTAGCCTGTACTATTTGTTTAATGCACAAGGGTATCTTAACGACAGTAAAAAATACGGTGAATTATCCATGCTGTATCGTATGATTGCGCGTGATTATATTGAGATGGAGCAGTATAACCAGGCGCGGCCTTATCTTGTTAAGTCTGAAGCAAATGCCGTTTTATCAAGAGAGAACAGCAAAATCGCCTTAATATACAATGAATCTTCGCTGATTGACCTGCGGAAAAAGAATTATACAGAAGCATGGCGTAAAGGCAACATAGCGCTAAGGCTTGCCTTAAAATATAAAGACACACTTCTCACTGGTATTATCTATTCGCGGTTGGGAGATATTATAAAGCAAAGCGGAAAAAAAGAGTCATTTAAAACTTATTTTGACAGCTCTTACAGGTGGTCGCTGCTGTCAAACAATAATCGTCTCAGATCTTTATTGTTAAATGATTATGCAGAGAATTGTATTGAGACAGGCAACCTTGACGAAGCGGCAAAATACGCGGTAACAGCTTCGACACTTTCGGACAGCACCGGTAATGTAACTGTTAAAATTAGAGCTGCAAGTATAATAGCCCGTTACTACCATGCTAAAAAGGATGTGGCTAACGAACTGGCTTACCGTACCCGGTACAATGCCCTGCAGGATAGCGTTAATACTGAATACCGGAAGAAAGGCTTTGAAATATTCAAACAGTTTTTTGTACTTAATACCAAATTGCATGAGTTTGAGACAGAAGAGCATATAAACATAGTTAACCGTGAGCGGCTGCATTTTCAGCATATAATTATCATAGTACTTATAATATTTGTGGCTATTCTGTTGGCCGGCATTATTACCGTTTATTTTTTGTACAAAGAAAAAAACAGGCTGGTAGAACAACTGGCAGATAAAAATGACGCTGTTACCCATCAAAACAGTATTATTGAGCAGCAAACAAAACATCTTGCCCAGTTAAACGATTTAAAAACCAAGCTGTTTGCCGTAATAAGCCACGACTTGCGTACTCCCATAAGCAGCCTGCGTTCAATTATGACCCTGTTTCAAAAAGAGGGTTTAACGGAAGAACAGACAGTTGGGCTGCTTAAAAGAATGCTGCCGGCGCTTGATGCAGCGGATCTAACACTCAGCAATCTGCTCAACTGGTCCGTAAAACAAATGAATGGTCTTAAAGTAAGCCAGTCAACATTTTCCCTGCGGCCGGTGGTAGAAGAAATGGAACGTGTTTTTGAATTTGCGCTGCATCAAAAAGGTATAACCATTGTAAATAATGTACCTGTAAACCAAAAAATATATTTTGATGAACAGCACCTTGTTATAATACTACGTAACCTGGTAAGCAATTCCATAAAATTTACGGAACAAAATGGCAGCATTATTGTGAGCGCTGATGAAAAAAACGGGTGTGTAAATATTTGTGTAAAAGATACAGGCAGAGGTATAAGCAAGGCGGATCAGCTAAAGCTGTTTAGTTCCGGCAGCTATTTCAGTACCCGCGGCACCAGTGGTGAAAAGGGAACTGGTTTAGGCTTAACGCTTTGCAGGGAGTTACTTGAACTAAATGGCGGGCAAATAGAGGTTCAATCCCAGGAAGGGACGGGCAGCACGTTCTGCATAACTCTAACAAATAGATGATTAATTATTTTTTTTCCATTAAACCTTGCAAGTAATTGACTATTATTGATTTAACATCTCTTCCGCAACTTTTTTTACTTACTGTTTTTTTCTTTCCACCATTTATCAACAGCAAAAGAAATAAACGGGTTATTCTACACGTTTTGACTTATGTTCGCAGTTGATATAAATGGGTAAAAAGTGCGTTTAAAACAGTTAGATATCAAGGGTTTTAAAAGTTTTGCTGATAAAACTACCGTAAGTTTTGATGAGGGAATTACCGGTATTATTGGTCCCAATGGTTGTGGCAAGAGCAATATTATTGACAGCATTCGCTGGGTGATAGGTGAGCAAAAGATTTCTGCCCTTCGTAGTGAGAACCTGGAGGCGCTGGTATTTAATGGTTCCAAAACACGTAGCGCCAGTGGTCTTGCAGAGGTAAGCCTTACATTTGAGAATACAAAGAATTTACTGCCTACCGAGTTTAGTACGGTAACCATTACACGCCGTTTTTATAAAAACGGTGAAAGCGAATACCGCCTGAATGATGTAGCCTGCCGGCTGAAAGATATACATAACCTGTTTATGGACACAGGCATCAGCACCGACAGTTATGCTATTATTGAGCTGGGCATGGTGGATGATATTATTAAGGATAAGGAAAACAGCCGCCGTCGAATGCTGGAGCAGGCAGCGGGAATAACTATTTACAAAACCCGCAAGAAAGAAGCAAAGGCAAAGCTTGATGCTACGGAACTTGACCTTAACCGTATTGAAGACCTGCTGTTTGAAATAAACAACCAGTTAAAAACCCTGGAAAACCAGGCAAAAAAAGCCGAAAAGTATTACGAGATAAAAAAGGAATACCGCGAGATATCTATAGAGCTTGCCAAAGCAGCGCTGGAGGGTTTTAACGTTACCTACAAAGAACTGCACGAACAACAGGAACAGGAAACAGATCGAAAAATAAAGCTGGAAGCCGAGATAGCCACCGAAGAAGCATTTGTTGAGCAGGAGAAGGTAGATTTTATTGAAAAGGAAAGAGTGCTGCAAAGCATGCAGCAGGGTTTTAATGGATTATTACAAAACCTGCGTAATAAAGAAGGAGAGAAAAACTTAGCCTCGCAAAAACTGCATTACCTGCGGGAACGGCAAAACAGCCTGAAAGATTTTTTACAAAAGGCTGAAGGGCAGTTAAAGAATATTGAAGATTCTATTCAATATACACAGTTACAGGTAAACGATGAAAGCGCCCGCCTTGCTTCTATGCAGGATAATGTAGAATCGGCAAGAATGGCTGTTGAAACCAGTCGCCGCGTTTTTGACGAAAAACGTAGCGGGGTAGATTCATTACGCGGCAGGTACCAGCAAATACAGCGCAGCCAGTTTGATGCTGAAAAAAAGGTTGCGGTTGCTGATACATCTATACAAAACCTGCAGCGCTCACATACACAATTGAGCGAGGAAAAACAAAACCGCGCGTACCAACTGCAGCAACTGGAGATAGAACTGAAAGAACGCGAGGAAATAATGGCTGAGAAACGATACGATTTACAGCAACTGCAGGAACAGCATGAAAGAACAAAAGAGCAGATTTTAGATACACAGAAGGTATTGGAAAACCTGCGTAATGACCTGGCGGAAGAAACACGCAAATTGGATGCCCGGAAAAACGAATACGATTTGTTAAAGAGCCTGATTGACTCTATGGAGGGTTACCCGGAAAGTGTAAAGTTTTTACATAATAACCCGCAATGGAAAAGTAATGTACCTATCTTAAGCGACATTATTTACGTGCAGAATGAATACAGGGCGGCCTTAGAAAATGTACTGGAACCATACCTGAACTATTACGTAGTAGATAACCTGCACGAAGGCTTGCAGGCTGTTAACCTGCTTGATCAGCACAAAAAAGGCAAGGCTAACTTTTTTACGCTGGATGCATTTACTGGTATTGGCACAGAAGCACACCAGCCTGCTAACACCATAAAAGCGCTTGATGTAATTGAGGTGGATAGCCAGTACAGCAAACTTGCCCAATACCTGCTTGGCAATGTATTTATCGCTGAAAATGATGAAGCGCTGGAAAATAGTAACGGCGCCGTGGTGCTTGAAAAAAACGGCAAGTATGTAAAGGGTAAATACACACTTTCAGGTGGTAGTGTAGGATTATTTGAAGGAAAGAAAATAGGCCGTGCTAAAAACCTTGAAAAACTGCGAGATGAAATTGTACTGCAGGATGCCGTGGTTAATGCCCTGAAAGCCGAAATAAAACAGAAACATAATGAAGTAATAGGTTATAACGAGCAGTTAAAAGAACATGCTATTAAACAAACCGAGGCTGCCATAAGCCATCTAACCAACCAGGTATTTGCCGCAAAAAATAAAATTGAAAACCTGCAGGCAGCACAACATAATGCCCAGCAGCGCATTGAAGATACTGAACAAAGGTTGCTGGACGAGCAGGATAATATTGCAGCAACCCGGGAGCAACTTGGCAACCTAAACGCCAGCCTGCAGCAAATTGCCGGTGAACTGAAAGCCGTGGAAGAAGATTATAAGCAGTCTGAACAGGAATATAATACCGCTACCGCTGAATACAATAACAGCAACCTGCAGTTAACAAGGCAACAAAGCAAAATAGCTGCTTTAAAGCAGGAACTGGTATTTAAAGAAAACCAGTTAAACGACCTGCATAACCAGGTGCAGGTAAATACCAAACAATTAGAACAGGCTTCTGCCGAAATAGTGGAAAGCGAAGAAGCGTTGCAGGATGCCCAGGATGAGCTGGTAACATTATTGCAGGCAAAAGAGACAGAAGAGAAGAAATTGAATGAAGCAGACCAGGCATATTATAACCTGCGAAATGCCTTACAGGCAAAGGAAAGTGATTTGCGGCACAAGATAAAAGCTAAAGAAGCAGCCGACCACCTGCTGACAGAGATAAAAGACAGGTTAAACGAACTTAAGCTTCAGCTTGCCGGTATGAAAGAAAGGCTGAGCGTGGAGTTTAAAGTTGAATTGGATGATATACTGGATGAACCGCGCAAAACCGATTCGCCGCAGGAGGAGTTGCAGGCTACCAGTGACCGTATGAAAAAACGCCTTGAAAATATGGGTGAAATAAACCCAACGGCTATTGAGGCATTTACTGAAATGAAGAAGCGTTATGAGTTTATTGTGGAGCAAAAGAACGACCTGGTATCAGCCAAAGACAGCCTGCTGCAAACCATACAGGAAGTTGAAGCAACAGCCAACCAGCAATTTTTAGATACGTTTAACCAGGTGCGCGAGAATTTTCAGAGGGTATTTAAGGCGCTGTTTACAGATGAAGACACAGCTGATATGATTTTGGAAAACCCGGAAAATCTTGCCGAAACAGGTATTGATATTGTTGCTAAACCTAAGGGCAAACGGCCGTCATCCATTACGCAGTTAAGTGGTGGCGAAAAAACGCTTACAGCAACTGCGCTGCTGTTTGCCATATACCTTATTAAGCCTGCGCCCTTCTGTATCCTGGATGAGGTGGATGCCCCGCTGGATGATGCCAACGTAGGCAAGTTTACCCAGATGATTCAGAAGTTTAGCGAAAACTCCCAGTTTATTATTGTAACCCATAATAAAATGACCATGAGCGCTGTGGACGTTATTTACGGCGTAACCATGCAGGAACCAGGGGTAAGCAAGCTGGTTCCGGTAGATTTCAGGTCGTTAAATTAAGAAACAGAACCGCAAATTCTGCAAAAAAGGCGGATCAAGTTAAATTTTAGGGGGATTTTAAGCATAAAGTTTATAGATTCTGTAAAGAAAGAATTCAATATCTCTGACGCCTCTTAATGCGTTTCTAAAGCTTTTGATTTTAGCATTGAAGGATTCTGCTGCTGCATTGGT
>DASZUX010000249.1:0-15564 GCA_035547455.1 Chitinophagaceae bacterium | reverse complement strand
AGTTCATAGAAGCTATATGGTATAACCCCTTCAATAAAAGTTTCCGCAAACCGCTGTATTTGCTTTAATTTATCCCGCGTGCCTGTAGTTTGGCCCTGTTGAAACGAATACAGCATTACAGTTTTCACAAAAACATCCTTTCCGGAAAACGATATTCGTTTACAATACTGGCATAATTCATTCTTAATGTACATTCCCGCACCGTTGTTGCGGCACATATAAAAAGGATGGTTTTTAGCTTACCCTTTCTTTATTTTTGTCAGGTAACTGTATTAATTCAACATACCTAATGGCTATTATTATGAAATTACGCAGCAAAAACTGGTTTGGCAAAACAGGCAAAGATGGTATTATTTACCGCGCGTGGATGAAAAACCAGGGCTACCCACCGCATCTTTTTGAAGACCGGCCGGTTATTGGCATCTGCAACACATGGAGTGAGCTTACACCCTGTAACGGCCATTTCAGGGAGCTGGCGCAGTTTATAAAAAACGGTATTTACGAGGCAGGCGGTTTCCCGGTGGAATTCCCGGTAATGTCGCTGGGCGAAACACAGATAAAACCTACGGCCATGCTGTACCGTAACCTTGCCAGTATGGATGTGGAAGAAAGCATACGGGCAAACCCGGTTGATGGCGTAGTACTTATGTGCGGTTGCGATAAAACAACTCCATCGCTTGTTATGGGTGCCTGCAGCGTTAACCTGCCCACCATTGTTATTTCAGGGGGACCAATGCTTATAGGCAATTTTAGGGGGAAGCAAATAAGCACATCGGATATATGGCGATTTGACCAGGCTTATAAACGCGGCGATATGAGCCAGCAGGATATGCGCGATGCTGAAGCATCTCTCTGCCGCAGCGACGGGCATTGCGGTGTTATGGGCACCGCATCATCCATGGCGTGCATGGTAGAGGCACTAGGGTTATCGTTACCCGAAAATGCAGCCATACCTGCCGCGGACAGCCGCCGCAAAGCCCTTGCTCACATGACGGGCAGGCGCATTGTAGAAATGGTGAAAGAAAATTTACGGCTGAGCGATATTTTAACACGCGAAGCATTTGAAAATGCCATTGTAACACAGGCGGCTATAGGCGGAAGCACCAATTTTGTAATACACCTTACTGCTATTGCAGGGAGGATTGGCGTTGACCTTACCATTGACGATTTTGACAGGTTAAGTAAAAACATACCGTTGCTGGCTAATGTGCAGCCATCCGGCAGGTATTTTATGGAAGATTTTTATTATGCCGGCGGCCTGCCCGCGGTAATGAAGGAGCTTATGCCTTTACTGCATATAAAAGCAGTTACCGCCAATGGCAAAACGGTTGCAGAAAATGTTAAACATGCCGCTAATTATAATGAAGATGTGGTTACCGGGCTTGAAACCCCTTTTAACCACATTGCAGGGTTTGTGGTGCTTAAAGGTAACCTGTGCGAAAACGGGGCAGTATTAAAACCTTCTGCCGCCTCGCCGCATTTAATGCAGCACAGGGGTAAGGCTGTATGCTTTGAAAATATTGAAGATTACCATGCGCGTATTGACGACCCGTTACTTGATGTTGAAGCAGACAGTGTGCTGGTATTAAAAAATGTGGGGCCTGTAGGCTACCCGGGTATGGCAGAAGTGGGGAACATGAACCTGCCAAAAAAACTGCTGGAGCGTGGCCTTACTGATATGGTGCGTATAAGCGACGGGCGTATGAGCGGCACCGGGTTTGGCACCGTAGTGCTGCATATATCGCCGGAAGCTGCTGCGGGGGGTACACTAGCATTAGTACAGGATGGGGATGTGATTACCTTAGATGTGCCTAACCGCATTTTACAGCTTGAAATAACAGCAGAAGAACTTGCCAAACGAAAACAGCAGTGGAAGCCGACGCACCCGCAGGCAACAAGGGGCTTTGTTAAATTGTACCAGCAGCACGTAGAGCAGGCACATCTTGGCGCAGACCTTGACTTTTTAAAAGGGGGCAGCGGCAGCGAGGTATTAAGAGACTCGCACTAAGCTGCCGGCAAAGTCATATTAATACTCAACATTCATTTTCAAGGTTCAGTACCATTGTTCCTGCAATGTTTACATCCGCAGGTTAACATCGGTGTAACTTATGTGTGGATTGTGTTACGCCACATGTTTAAGTGAGCATGTCCCCCCCCCGCCGGGTTGCCTTGTACTGGGTGTTATAGCCGGCGCTCTTGCTTTGCCCCCGCTAATGGCTTAAAATATTTTCCCTTAATCCTGTGATTTTTTATGACTTTCTGCGAATAATATAGCATAATAGCAGGTTATATGGGCACATTGCCGGTTGATAATGATTTTTTACGCCTTATACAGCAAAATAGCGGCATTATTTACAAAATATGCCATACCTATTGCCGCAACCCGGCCGACCGGGATGACCTTGCCCAGGAAATTATTTACCAGTTATGGAAATCGGGCAAAAGCTATGATACTACTTACCGCTTTACTACGTGGATGTACAGGGTGGCATTAAACGTAGCTATTTCATTCTCAAGAAGCCATGGCAGACTATTGCCCAGCATCTCCTTGCTGGAAGATAATATTGATGTAGAGGACATACCTGATATTACTGCTGGCATTCAGGAAGAAAACCTGCGCCTGCTACGGCAGTACATACTGGAATTGAAAGAACTTGACCGGGCATTGGTGTTGCTGTACCTGGAAAATAAAAGTTATGCGGAGATAGCTGATATAACTGGCTTAAGTGAAACGAATGTAGCCACCAAGCTTAACCGCATAAAAGACAAACTAAAACAAAAGTTTTCAACAATAAAAAAATGAAGTTATGGAAGACATTGAGTTGCAAAAAATATGGGCAGACTATAATATACAAATGCAGCAGGCGAAACTGCTTAATATGCAGGCCTGGGCAATTGCCCTGCAAAGCAGGGAAACATTGCAACTGCATAAAGCACAAAACAGGCTAAACAGGCTGGCACGTTTTAAAACCCGCGCTATTGTACTTGGTATTGCGTGGATTTTGGTTTTATGCGGGCTTATTTTCTTCCGCATAACCTGGCAGGGAATATTCTTTAATCTCTCGTTAAGCGCTATAGCCCTTATTACTGCGGTGGCTGTAGTAGTATATATACGCCAGGTAATACTGATAAGGAAGGTTGATGAAACCGGCAGTATTGCAGAAACGCAGCAAATGCTGGCTAAACTGCAGGCCTCTACTATACGCATTGCAGGCATACTATGGCTGCAGGCGCCTTTTTATGCAACATGGTTTATTACGCCTGCCATGATTACACAGGGCGGCACAATGTTTTGGCTTATTGAGGGCAGCGCGGTTGGGCTGTTAACCTATGGCGCTGTATGGTTATACCGCAATATACACTACCGCAATATGCACAAAAAATGGTTTAGGGTGCTGTTTAACAGCCCTGAGTGGACAAACGTTATAAAGGCCATGAGTTTTTTACAGGAAATTGAAGAATGGAAAAAAAACGAGCTTGCACAATAAGTACAAGCTCATTATATATAATTCCCCCAAAGTCTTTTTATTATTTACTCACCATTAATACCTGGAAAGTACCGGCCAGCATGGGTGGCCTGCCACCGCCTGCCGGGGGAGCACCAAAATCAGCCGTGGGAAGGTAAATATTATGAGTGGCTTCATCTATTGCTATTGTTCGCGCCCCTTTTTTTGTGGCAACATTCTCCAGCAATGTGTATTTATCTCCTGTTTCTTCCTTTATTACACTCAATACACCCTCCCCGCATGAGGCAAAAACAAGGTTTCTTCCTGCATCAAATCCTACCCCATCGCAGCCTTCGCCTATCGCCATTGTGGTAACTACTTTCCCATTATCAGTATTTAGTATTACTAGTTTTTTTTCGCAGCCCGCAAAAATGCGATGTGTCTTCCGGTCAATCGCCAGGCCCGTCGGTCCTTCAGCCGGCGCAATTGGCCAATGCGCTATTACCTTACCAGTGGTAATTTCAACAGCCGCTATCTCATTTTTGTCTTCAATATTCACAAAAATCTTCCCGGCACCGTCACTTACAGCTGTTTCAGGTTTACCGCCAACCGGTATGGTAGCCACCACCTGTCCTTTCACAGGGTCAATCACACTTAAATCGTGGCTGCGGCCATTACAGGTAATTATTTTTTTTGAATAGCTGTCATACATAATTGCATCGGGGTTTTCGCCCGCAGCAATTTGCCTTAATACCTCACCCGTTTTTAAATCAAACTCTGTTACATTGTTAAGTCTTCCGTTGCTGGTATAACCTTTACCCAGCGGCTGCACCAGTGCAATACCGTGAACACCGGTAGTATTAGCAATAACACCAAGTGAATCGCCAGTCGTTTTATTTAGTATATTAACCTGCAGGCCATGCGATACGTACAGGCGGTTGCTATTGGGGTCGGCTGTAATATAGTCCCACCCGCCTGGGCTTGCTATGTGAAACACCTTTTTAACATTATAACCGCTGCTGACCTGCGCTAAGGCTGCAAACGGCAGCGTTAGCATTGCTGCAAGGATAAGAAACAAAGACTTTTGCATGGAAATATTTTTAAATGGTTGTAATGTATCACCACATTCTGGGGACTTTTTGAAGATTATACAATATTAACCAAAGCCATATAAAAAACCTCCTGTAGAAACAGGAGGTTTATCCCTAAATAATTCAATCTAAAACTATTGAATTACGTCAATTTTTAATAATCTTTTGGGCATTTTGCGCTTTTCCGTCAGCCGTTACCAGGTTAACGTAATAGCTGCCTTTTGCCAGCGATCTTATATCAACACTAAGCTTATTTTCACCTTCAAACAGGGTAAACGCTTTTCTTGCCACTGTGCGGCCGAAAACGTCGTTAATAACCACTGTTACGGGTTTGCTTTCAGATGATACCACGTTGATATTCACCTGGTCAGCCACGGGGTTGGGATAAACAGAAGTCTGCACGAAGCCAAGCGTACCCTGTTTAACCAGTACGACTGTGCGTGAGAACATAAACCTGCCGTCGTTATCAATTTGTTTAAGCCTGTAGTAATAAGTGGCTGAAGCTGCTTTATGGTCAACATAGCTGTAGTTTATCATGCTGTTGCTGTTACCGTTAATAGCAGTTGAAGGAACAAAAGAAAGCACATTAAAGTCCACACCGTTAGTACTGCGCTGTACTTCAAAACCGTTGTTATTAACCTCGGTAGTTGTTCTCCACAATAATATATTATCACCTTTTGCGCTGCTGCCGCTGAACTGTGTTAAAGTTACTGGCAGGCTTTCATCCGCAAAGTCGTAGTTAGACAGTGCTATAGATGTAGCAGTAGGTCTGTAATCGGGGTTGGTAAAGTCATAAGGTCTTACCAGTATATTACCTGTACCGTTTACCGAGTCGTTTTTATATGATGCATTAAAAAATACCGTACGGCTGTTGGCATCTTCTGCCACTTTGAACGTGGGTGATGAACCCGGCTGTGCCACTATGTTATGACGGTATTTTAACAATCCTGCATTGGCATTGGCAAAACAGGCTGCACCATCTATAAATAAACCCGTGCCATGGTCCATGAAAATACTGTTGAATATCTTCTCGGCCGAGTTCCTCCTTATCCTTGCACCACGGCGGAAACCTGCTGCTACTGTAGCATTGGCATTGCCACGGTAAGGCCCTATCAGCGTCATATTGGTAAATACTGCTGATGTTTGGGGAGTGTTGGTTGAACCATTGCCATCATTGTCTGATTCAAATCCTTCTGAAGTTGATACTGATGGGTTATCTGCTATCTGCGGATCTCTTACTGCTAACCCAAACTGAACCTTCCCGCTAAAACCGTTGTCGGTATCAAAATCATCATCCAAACCACGGTATGCTATAAGGTGTTTACAATTTACTGTACCGCCAAACCACTCGTAGGAATCATCATTGCTGAAAGATACCTGTACATAGTCTATTGTGGTTCCTGAACCTACTGAACCAAACGTTAACCCGTTTATCTCATTGTTGGGTGAAAACACATAACCACCAAACTCTATACGTACATATTTTAATATACCGCTGTTGTCGGCATCATCTGTGCCACCAAAAGCTGTATTGCTGCTCTGTGTTAAACCTTCTATATAACCTACTCCCCCGGTTTGGTTGTTTTTTGCACGGCCAAGCAGTATTATACCGCCCCAGTCACCTTTGCTGCGCTGACCGGCAGGAAGGCTGGAGGTAAACACTATCGGTTCGCAGGCGGTACCTACTGCCATCAGCTTCGCACCGCGTTTGATGATCAACGCTGAGTTGGCTACCGAATTATCGCCGCGGATTACTGTACCCGGCTCTATGGTAAGGGTAACAAGCGTGTCCACAAACACTGTACCGCTCAGCAGGTACACCTTGTCCTTTGTCCATGTTGTGTTACTCGTTATATGACCGGTAACCGTTTCGGTTGTCGCCCCGTAAACTGCTGTCTGCGGGTCCCAGTTTGTCCAGTTATCCGTCCACATCGGTGTCGGTGACGGCGCAAACGCTCCACGATAGTTTACCTGTTCGATAAACTGTGCCGAGACGCCTGCAGCAAGTAAAGCGAAGCAACAGAGAGATAGAATTTTTTTCATACTTTTTGCGTTAATGTGAAGAAATAGTTTAGTAAAGCCGTTACTTAAAATTTATAGGTCGCGGTTAAAGAAATTATACGTCCGAAGGTGTTACGGGCGAATATTTTATCAACCGACGCGTTGTATTTTTTATTCTGGTCAACATCGTAGAAGTAGGTAAGCTTTTGAGCCAGCAGGTCTTTTATATTCAGCTTTAAATCCCATTTACCATCCTGGAATGATTTGTCTAACTGAAAATCAAGCGAAGTACGCGGCTGTTCATAAATATCCAGGTCATTTACAGTACCTACTATATAAATACGCGGGCCAGCCCTGTTGATAGAAATTGTTGTGCTGAAACCAGACTTATCGTCGGCATAAGAAAGGCTGCCGTTAAAAAGGTATGGTGATTGGCCCTGCAGGTTTCTCTTCTCAATAAGGTCTTTCGCACTAATATTCAGGTAGTCGTTGAGTTTTATTTCCGAGAAAATAAAAGATGCGTTTAATGCAATAGTCAGCTTATCAAGAAACCCTGTGTTTTGCGGGTTAAACACCGTGCTCAGTAATGTCCTTATTTCACCTTCAAACCCATATACCCTGGCTGATTTTGCATTTTGGTAAATAGCCGTATTATTTGAGTTGGGGCTTGATACAAGTTCTATAGGATTGCTGAAATTTTTATAGAAGGCAGATACAGAAAACAACTGTGCGCGGCCGGGATATATTTCGTACCGCAGGTCATAGTTGTTTATTAAAGTCCTTTGTAATGCCGTGTCCCCCTGTATGGTGTACCTCGTAACAAAGTCAAAGAAAGTAAAAGGGGCCAGTTCTCTAAACTCAGGCCTGTTAAGAGTTTGCGAATACGAGAAACGCAGGTTTTGTTTGGCATTCAATGCATATACCAGGTTGATTGACGGCAAAACATCTCCCTTTTTAGTATTGATGTACACAGGTACACCATAGTCAATAAATGAATTTAGTTTTTGTTTATACCACTCATACCTTACACCATATACAGCCCTTAACTTTTTGCCAAAGCGCTGGTCGGCCATAATGTAGCCGCTTGCAAGGTTTGACGAAGCGCTGTACGAGTAAGTGGGTTTTGTGCCGTCTATTAAAGTAAAGCCACCCTGGCCGTTGGCAAGTTTACCGCCAAGGTTTTCATCCGCATAAATTTTGTCTTCCGGCAAGGTTAATAAATCATAATCAAAATAAGTACCGCCAACATTGTACTCCCCAAAGCCCAGGAGCCTTGCATCAAAAGCCCTTGAACGTCTTTGGTAATAAGCCCCGGCCTTTATAAAGTTCTGGGCGCTGCCCATAAACTTAAAGGGCTGTGTAATATCAAGTTTGCCGCTGTATATCTTTTCGTCGGTGTTTGAATAAAAATGGGTGCCGCCATTGTCAGGGCTAAGAGTGCCGTAAGCAACATCAGCATAATACTGGTCTGTGCCACTTGAAGATGAATTAATATATACAGACTGTCTTAAATCTGGTATTGACCTTTTAACACGGCTAAGAGCGCCTTCCCAATCAAGCCTCAGGTTTGATTTATTTAATATGTGGCTGCCAATTAACTGTGTCGTAAAAATAAGGTTACTGGTAAACCATCGGCCGTGTATACGGGCCGTAGTTAAAGGGTCGCCATCAAAATCAGGCTGACCTTCCCTTAATATCAGCCTGTCCTCTGAGTTAATGCTCACCATATTCTTCCAGCTAATTGTATTTTTAGGTGACAGCTTAACAGAAAGGTTTAGCATAGCACCTGCAAGTGTTTTATCAGAATAAATATTATCCTCGTACTTATTTCTTAAAACGGGTGGCGTTGATGGTGCCTGCCTGTCATATTCCCATATATTTTTTTCGTTGAAGGTGTAGCCCGGGTTTTTGTTATAACTGGCAGAAAAAAGAAGGCCAAAAAAATCCTGCCCTTGCCTTGTAAAATTCCTGCCCACAGCCAATTGAGCGTTTGAATAGGGAAAAGACTTACCAGAAGTAAGCCCCCAATTATTGGCAAACAGCTTAGCATACTGTGCTTTATCTACAGGCAGTAGTTTATTAAAATCATTTACTGACGGTACGCCCTTAGGTACAGCCCTGGTGCCATCGTCAAGCCCCACCCAGTCTGACTTGCCGCCAACATACCCGGTCCTGTCTTTAAAGGTGGCAAGAGTATTATAACCTGCCCCGAGGGAGAGTGTTACGAAATTTGATGAGGGTATTGATTTGCTGGTGATATTAATAATACCGCCACCAAACTCAGCAGACATATCAGGGGTTGCTGTTTTATAAATAACCACGTTTTCAAGAATGTTCGACGGGAATATATCAAATGCAAAGGCCTTCCTGTCACTTTCACTGCTGGGTAGTTGCGCCCCGTTTAAAAAGGCTGCGTTATAACGATCGTTTAACCCGCGTATTATTACAAACCGGTCATCCTGTATGCTGGCTCCGCTTATCCTGCGTATAACATCACCCGTATTCCTGTCGGGCGTACGTTTAATAGCTTCTGCAGATATACCGTCGCTGGTACTGGGGCTGTTTTTTTGAATAATAAGCAGGGTAGCCGTATTTTCCTTATTACGGCCTGCAGCTTTTACCACAACTGCCTGGTTTATAGCGGCTGTTTCATCCAGGGCAATGTTCATTTCTGTTACATCTCCTGCTTTTACCACCACGCCGGGAATTGTTTTGGTGCTGTATGACACGTAAGAAACGACCAGCGAATAAGTACCTGGTGCTAAGCCGGGAAAGGAATACGCACCATTAAGATCGGTTGCCACAGAGCGCTGGGTACCTTGTACAGCAACTGTTGCCCCTACAAGTGCCTCGCCTGACTTACTGCTAATTACTTTACCGGTAATTTTGCCGGTTTGTGCAAAAAGGGATGACGTAATTGATAATAGAATTAGGGATAGAATTACTCTCATGCAATTTGAAATGTTAGTTTGTACTATAAAAATCAGGATGTAAAGAGATGCAATTGGTTTATAAAAAGATTATAAATTCAATTATCAAATCATTAATAAATTATTAACAAAAGGAGAGCAATAATTCAACAAGCAAGTTTTTAATTCCTTGCACGCAGCCTAACGCCAAAAGCAGCAATGATAATGCTGCAGCAGGGCAAAAGATATACAAGAGCCCTAAAAATGCCGATGGGATAATGAACAGGTTTGCAACTGCTTAAAGGCCTTTCATTCTGCAAATGACAACCACCGTCTTTATAATTATCAGCACATCTAGAAGGAGAGAGAAATTTGTTATATAGTAAAGGTCAAAATTAAGCCTCACAAGATTTTCTTTAGGGGTAGCAAGAGGGCAATAAACCTGGGCCAGCCCCGTAATGCCCGGTTTTATACAATGGCGGTAGGCATAATTTTCATCAATAGCAGAGAAATAATTTGCAATTTCCACGCGTTCCGGGCGAGGGCCAATCAGGCTCATTTCTCCCCTTAACACATTGATTATCTGTGGAAGCTCGTCAATTTTAGTTTTACGCAAAAGTCTTCCTACAGGTGTTACCCGTTCATCGCCCGGTACAGTATAAGCAGTATAACCCCCGGGTTTATATACCATGGTTCTTATTTTATACATTCTGAACACACGGCCACCGAGGCCCACCCTTTCCTGTATAAAAATTACAGGCCCTTTTGAAGATAGAAATGTAAGCACTATACCCAGTGCAATGCCCGCCAAAGCAACGGGCAACAATAAAATTGTCAGTGTAGTATCGCACGCCTTTTTGTATGCTGAATATCGCCTTGAAACAGGGATTATCCTGTACGGATCTTTAACAGTAAGGCTACCCGTATAGTTAATTACCGCCATTCGTTATTAACCATTTACGGGGCAATGTTATTTAATGCAAGCGTATAATGAAATTAATTAATTGTTAAGCAATTTTATATTTTATTTATATTTATTATTTTATATGCAGCCGATAGGCCTGCCACAAACTTGTTTAAATTGTATTAACGTGCATTTGTTATAAGTACAATGTTTAGTACAACGTAGGCAAGTAATAAAAACTGTGCTGCAAATAAATCAAACCTGCCGGCCTGTTTTATCCTGTCCTTCTTTACCAGCCAGAGCGAATAAGCCGATGCCGTAATAACAAGAAATATAAAGAACAGTGTTATGCCATGCAGCATATCAACAAGGGTAAAAGTTGATGAATCGGGCAATGATGAATCAATAATGTATTTGTTGCCTATAGCCGCAAACAAAGAACCAACACTTAACCCAAAACGGGAATCAATATTATCGGCATGAATATAAAAACAGATATAAGCTATTAAAAACGATACATACATGCCGAGAAACATCTTCCAGAACAATGAACTTGCATCACGGGAGATGGCAATGCGTACTCTATAGGCGCTGTATTCAGTATGGGGCTTGGGGTAGCTGTCGTCACCAAAAGCAGTCTCATACTTCCTTATACCAGGCGATGCAATAAAACTGTCAATGTTCCAGCCACGTAAGGTAAACCGTTTGTCGTAATGCTCACCAAGGCTGTCGGGTACAAACACCAAAGCGTGTGAATCGTATTGCGAGTTTTCCATAGAAAGCCGGAGTGCCTGCTTATCAAAAGGAAAGTTGGTAATGCGCCACGAGTCTTTCATCACACATTGTATTTTCATCAGTACATAATACCGGCCGCCTGTTGAATCAATAGTAGAGAAGGACTGCGAAACAGATTTTGCCTGCGGAATTTCAAGGTTATGCAAGAAATCGAAATCGGGGTTTTTATATTTAAACCATACCCAGAAATTTACCATGTATTCCTGGTCTTTAAAATTAATATTGTGAATACTTGTTACATAAATGCCGGTTTTAACGGTATCCGGCGCGCCATTAGATTGCCGGGCACCAGCGGCGATGTAAATAATGAGAAGGGCTATGGTAGCGCAACAACGCAATGCTGTTTTCATGCATGGGATTTATACATAAAGAAATAACATTTAAAAATGACAATAAAAAAAATTACCCGGGAAAGCGTTTCAAAATAATGCAGGTGTTTGCATGCAAAAGAGAATCTACCTTCTCTCCTGCTTAAATAAAAAAACGCCCTTTTTATCAGCTATCACTATGTCAGGGTTACTGTCGCCATCCATATCGTGTACTACTACATGTAATCCTACGCCGGAGTTATCGTCAATGAGGTGGGGTATCCATAGCGGCGTTTTGCCCGGCTTATATTCAAACCAGTACAATACCGGGGCATCCTTACCCCCGGGATCATTACCATTGTGTGCATACCAGCGTTTGCCTGTTATTAAATCAGGGGCGCCGTCTCCGTTAATATCAGCAAGCGCAAGACCATGGCTTTCTGAAAACAACTTGCTGATGGTATGATGTATGAAAACAATGCCGCCAAGGGCAGTTTTTGCCTGCTCGTGCCACCAAACACCATAGTTGTGTGCCGAAGCGCTTATTATGTCAGCATCGCCATCACTATCCGCATCCAGTGTGTACATTTCAGAACAATCATCACCTAAGTCAGCCTGGTGAAATAACCAGCCAGCTTGTGTTACATCACGCGGAGCTTCCCACCAGCCTTTGGTAATCAGCACGTCTTTCCTTCCGTCGCCATTTATATCGCCCAGGCCAAGGCCATGTGTGTATATGCCTGTCGCCATATCGCCTTTGTAAATAGAATATCTTTTCCACACCGTATCGCCGTTTCCTGAAGGCGATTTAAACCACACAACCTCTTTGTTTACAGGGTCGTTGCATAAAATATCAGGCCTGCCGTCTCCATCCACATCTGCAAAGGCCGGCGATTCATTGCCTATATTACTGCATATTGTGTGCTTTTGCCAGTGGCCGGGTTTATTGGCAGGATTTTTATACCATACCACCTCTTTACCGGGAAAACCTATACGTATAAAATCAATCCAACCGTCTCCGTCCACATCTATGCTGAAGTTTAGAAATGAATTGCTGAAAGCGGTATCCGGGTTAAATGTTTTTGCCTTATCAATTTCATGCCTTTTCCAGCCGGGCGCTTCAAACCAGAAAGCACCTGCCATTATATCCGTATTACCATCGTGGTTAACATCACCCCCCGCAACACCTTCGGAAATAAAATCTTTAGTGATGATTATTTTTTTAAACCTAACAGTATCTGCAATTGCCCTGCTGCAGGCATGGTTAAAAAGCAATAATGCAGTTGTAGCAAATAGTATATGTACACAATATGGCAGCGAGGGTTTTTTAAACGCAAGCATATATTTATTTTAATGTGCCGCAATAAAACACACAGTGAATATACCGCGCAATTAATTAAAACCACACAGCAAAGGTTAATTATTGCCAGCCGCCGCCAAGACTGCGGTACAGGGTAACCACTGCTGTAAGCTGCTGTAACTTATCACTTATACCGCTTAGCTGTGCAGACAGCAGGTTTTGTTCAGATACCAATACATCTGTATAATTGGTGGCAGAGGAATATTTGAGAAGTTCCTTCGTATAGTCAACTGATTTTTGCAGGAAGCTTATTTGTTGGGTACGCAGCGAGTCTTTTTCCTTTGCCGATTTGTAGCTGAATAAGGCGTCTGACACCTCCTGCCCAGCCACCAGCAAGCTTTTCTTAAAGTCAGCCAGGTACTCTTCTTCTGTGGCCTTTGCCACTGCCAGCCGCTGCCTATTTACCCCTTTGGCAAATATGGGTTGCAGCAACCCCCCTGTAAGGTTGGCGAAGAAGGTAGAAAGATCAAATAGTTGCGATAATGACGTTCCTGCAACACCTGCTGAGCCTGTAATAGTAAGGGTAGGATAAAAATAAGTTCTTGCAATATTTACCTGCTCAAAGGCTCCCCGCAGTTGAAACTCAGCCTCCTGCACATCGGGCCGGTTGGCCAGTAGTTGTGCAGGCACGCCTGTTGCAAGGCTGGTGGTTACTGCCTGCTGCTGTAATGCTGTCCTGGCAACCTTACCGGGACTCCTGCCCAGCAAAACACATATAGCATTCTCCGTTTCGCGTATACTTTGCTTTAAATCTGCAAGGGTTATTTGTGCCGCATACAGGTTTGCTGCGCTTTGCACAACGGCTGCACCAGTTACTACATCACTTTCCTTCAATGTCTTCATTGTCTCAACCTCTTCCTTCCGGTATGCTATGGTTTGCTCGGTTATTTGCAACTGGGCGTCGTACGCTACCAGCAGGTAGTAATTAGTAGCAATATCGGCAACAAGCTGTGTTTGTACTGCACGCCGGTATGCTTCACTTTGCATTAAGGCCGCCAATGCTGCACGTTTAGCGCTGCCCAGCTTACCCCATATATCGGCCTCCCAACTGGTGTTAAGATACAACTGGTAAGCTTGCGGAAAGCCAAACTGGGTAGAAGGCACACGCTGAAATGTGGCTGATGCATTGGCATTAAGGGATGGCAAAAGCGCCAGCCTGCTTTGTATGGCATTGGCATTAGCTGCTTTAATACGTGCCGCGGCCACCTTTAAATCAAGATTATTATTTATACCCTCCTGTATAAGCGCCTGTAATGATGCATCGGCAAACATCTCCCGCCACGATATAGCAGCGATGTTGTTGGTATCTGCAGCAGTTACACCGCGATACAGGCTGTCATTTACAGCATCAGCAGGCCGTGTGTACGGCTGTGTTACCTTACAAGAGATAATAAAGGCTGCAAAGAAAGAAAATATGATTATGCGTTGTAAGCTCATTGTATTAAGCCTGTTTTGTTTATTGTCATGTATGGCTAATGCGTAATTATCAATTCATCATTCTCATCGTAGCGGTTAGCACGTATCTTTTCCTGGATAGACTGGAAAATAATGAACAACCCGGGTATTACGAACACACCCAATATTGTCCCTACCAGCATACCGCCAATTGCGCCTGTGCCTATTGACCTGTTGCCATAGGCACCTGCCCCGGTAGCAAACATCAACGGCATAAGGCCGAATACAAAAGCAAACGATGTCATTAATATAGGGCGCAGGCGCGCTTTTGCGCCTTCCGTAGCTGCCTGTACAAGGCTCATGCCGTTCCTCCGTCTTTCTACCGCAAACTCTACAATTAATATAGCATTCTTTGCTAAAAGCCCAATAAGCATAATAAGTGAAATCTGCATATAGATATTGTTGCCTATGCCAAACATTTTTGCAAAAACATACACACCTGAAAGGCCCACAGGCATTGACAGCAGTACCGCAAAAGGCAGCAGGTAACTTTCATATTGTGCACTTAGCAGCAGGTACACAAATACAAGGCTTAACAGGAAGATATAGATTGACTCTGAGCCGCTTGATTGCTCCTGCCTGCTTATGCCGGAGTATTCGTACCCATAACCCGGCGGCAGGGTTTGTGCAGCAACTTCCTTTATGGCAACCAACGCCTCGCCGGAGCTGAAACCCGGGCTAGGTGACCCGTTTACGGAAATGGAGGTAAAGAGGTTAAACCTTGATATGCTCTCAGGGCCATACACACGCCGCATATTAATAAACTCAGTAATCGGCGCCATTTGACCGTTGCCTGAACGAACATATACTTTGTTAAGACCCTCAAGGTTGGCACGGTAATTTGTATCGGCCTGTACCATTACGCGGTACTGCTTACCAAACTCATTAAAGTTTGATGCGTAAAAACCGCCGTAATAAAACTGCATCGTACCTAGTATATCATTCACACTCATGCCAGCTTCCTTTATTTTAGCCACATTGGCACTAAGCTCGTATTGAGGAAACCCAGGGTTAAATGCTGTTGTAGCATATTGTATCTCTTTACGCTTTTGCAATGCGCCCAGGAATTTTTGCGCCACTCCGTAAAACTCCTGTATGCTGTGGCCGCCTTTATCCTGCAACTGGAAGGAAAATCCCCCTGTACCGCCAAAGCCGGTAATAGTAGGCAGTGAAATGGCAAACACTGTAGCCTCCCGTATGCCTGCTACTTTTTTGTTGAGTTTTTGTATTACATCAACATTGCTTACCCCTTTGCGTTTATCCCAATCCTTTAATTCAAGTATTACCATGCCGTA
>DASZUX010000248.1:0-9242 GCA_035547455.1 Chitinophagaceae bacterium | reverse complement strand
AAAAACCGTTTTTACTTTTTTCCTTTTGCATATAAACAGGGCTCCGAGTACCAGCGCATTCCACCAGGAATGAATGTGCACCACATCATAATTGCCGCATTCTTTATGTAACCGTTTCCATAAGGCAACACTGGCGTGTGTGTGGTCCTTTGTCTGCCGTTTGAAATAAACAACTTCTACACCATCCACCGTATGTTCAACACCCGGCGCTACCTCCAGTTCTTTTTTACCATTTGCCGTAGTAGTAAAAACGGTTACCTCCTCACCCGCCCGGACCAGTTCTTCACAAAGCCTTGCTACCGATTCAATGGTTCCACCATACTTGTAAGCAGGTTTATAAGAAGGTACTATGTGCAGGATGCGCATGGTGGTGATGCTGGTTATTGCTGATTATTTGATTTTTTGATTTCTGATTTGGCGGTTTATGCTCGTAGCTCGCAGCTCGTAGCTCAAAGCTCGGTGCTTGCGGCTTGCAGCGTATAGCTTATGGCTCATCGTTGGTTATTGCTGAGGGTTCATGGTTCATAGGTGATAGTTCATGGTGGTGATTGCTGATGTGGCGATTTTTTGATTGCTGATTTGGCGGTTTATGCTCGTAGCTCGTAGCTCGCCGCTTGCAGCGTAAAGCTTATGGCTTATCATTTACCGCTACGGCTTCCCCCCTCTCTTTCTTTCTTATTGATCTTCTCTTCTGTAAGTCGTAGCGAGATCAGCATCTCCACGATCGTTCTTTGCATAGTATAATGCCAGCCGCGCCAGCCATTAAAGATCATCCGCTTTCTGAACAGGCAGAAAAAAAACATCAGCAGGGGTGTATAGACCTTTCTTTTGCGCAGCCTTTCTAAAAACGACAGATCCTTGCCGGAATATAACAGCATCTCTGCCTCCTTTACCGAATATGATGCCTGGTTGTGCAGCCAACGGCTGAGCGGCTTGCGGTCGTCGTGTAATATTTTATTTTTAAAACTGTCTGTTTTGCCGTTTATTCTCAGCCGCTGGGTATGACCGTCATCGTAATACATACAATCACTCCGTTTAAACAATACCGGGCGCGGCGTAGTGTTGTTGGTGTTGAGCGGCCGCTCGAATATCACAAAATCAAACTCGGTGGTAAAGGCGCTATACCCGTTTTTATGGATGTTGGATTTTACTTCTTCTATAAATGCATAGGGTAAAATATAATCGGCATCCAGGCTTAGGATCCACTCACTGTCGCACAGGCTCAGCCCATAATTCCATTGCCTGGCATGGGTATCAAACGGACGCACGTGCAGTTCGGTATTTGGAAAAGAATTTACCAATGCAGCGGTTGAATCGGTACTGCCGCTGTCGATTACAATGATCTTTTCCAGCCAGGTTAAATGCGATAGTGTGCGGGCAATATTCTCCTCCTCGTTCCAGGTGAGCACAACCGCCGTTAATATGTTTGCAGGAATGGTTGTATTCATGCGATAGTAAGCATGGGTGTTGAATTTAGATAAGTGAACAAGGCATTGAGCATGTCATTGCTATGGAAACGAATAAAAAAAGCCGCCATCATTCCCATGCAGCTATTTTTTTATACAGTGCATAATACTGTTCCGCGATCCTTTGCGCCTCAAACCGCAGCCGGTTCTTCCTGCCATTGGCAATTAACTGATCGCGATAAGCATCATCGTTTACAAGTTTCATTATGCCGTTCCTGATGTCACCTGTATTGTACGGATCAACCAGGCAGGCGGCATCGCCCGCTACTTCGGGCATGGACGAAATATTGGAAGTGATCACCGCTCTTTCCACGCAATTGGCTTCCACGATGGGCATACCGAAACCCTCAAAAGTAGAGACGAAGGAAACAATATCACAGTTGATGTATTGCTGCAACATTTCCGCTTGTGATAAGTTATAGAAATTTTTATAGGCAATACGGTTTTGTTCCAGTGTTTTCTTTTGGTCGTCTGAAAGCCTGCCTACAATATGCAAGATGCAGTCTATCCCGTTTAAAGATTGTGCGAGACGCTGCAGATTTTTATTTGGTCCTGTTCCGATCTGTAAGATAACCGGATTGGTTTTATTGAATGGTTTTGCCTGCGGCGTATATAGTTCATCCACTGCCACGGGAATGATATGAATTTTACCGGCACTGCACCCGGTATATTTGATCACCTCATTTTTTGTTTCAGAAGAAATCGCAGTTATATACTTTGATCTGCTCACCGGCAGGTCAAGGTATATGAGGCGTGTAAGCCATTTAGATATACCTGTTTTCCGGTGCATATATCCACAATCGAGTATAGTGAGTACTACCGTGCTTTTCTTCATAAAAATATCCAGGAAATGTACTTCGCCGGTGATGTGGTTCACACCTTTTCCCTGTGAAAAGGCAGCCAGGAGGCTATTGCCAAACTTGCTGAGCACCCCGTTATTGTAGAACCGCGCATACCTTACAGAAGCATTGATTTTATCCTTTAATCTTTCCCGCACGTCATCAAAAATATGTTCAACACTAAAGTTAAACCCATTCCTGGGCTTACGCTGGAAATATGTTACATCAATTTTTTTATCGCCCGATGTATGCAATCTCTTCTTCAATAAGTATGTCTAACACTTCGTAAAACGAGCGATCATAATGCCAGCCTAATAATTCCCTGGCTTTGGTACTGTCGCCATAAATATCCGTTATCTCGGTGGGTCTCTGCAGAGATGCATCTGTTTCCAGGCGGCTAACAGAAATATGAAGCCTGTCAAAAACATATTCAATGATCGAGCGCAGCGAAACAGATCTGCCCGAGCAGATGATAAAATCATCCGGCTGAGCCTGGGACAGTATCAGGTGCATCGCCTTTACATATTCAGGTGCCCATCCGAAATCCCGTTTAATATCTATATTTCCTACCTGTAATGCTGATGCCCTGCCCCTGCTGATAGCGACCGATTGCCGGATGACCTTTTTTACAAAGAAGTTCTCACTGCGTAAAAAAGATTCATGGTTAAACAAAAAACCACTGCACGCAAATATGTTATAGGCTTCCCGGTAATTACGGGTTATCCAGTACCCGGATTCTTTTGAAATCGCATACGGGCTTACTGGATGGATTTTGCTGTCTTCCGTTAATGGAAGGTTATTGGAGGTTCCAAAAATTTCGCTGCTCGATGCCTGGTAAAATTTTGCATCCGGTTTCACCAGTTTGATCGCTTCCAAAAGGTTTAATACCGAAATGATATTAAAACTGATGGTGCCGATAGGCTGCCTGAACGACAAAGAGACAGAACTTTGTGCCGCCAGATTATATATTTCATCCGGCTGTATTTCTTTAATGATTGCTATTACCTGCGTAAGATCGCTGAGATCGCATTCTTTTAAATTGATTTTATCGGCAACACCAAGATATTGCAATCCAAACAGATTGCTGTGAAAATAGCTGCGAACAATACCGGTAACTTTATAACCCTGTTCAAGCAAGTGTTTGCTTAAATAGGCGCCGTCCTGTCCGGTGATGCCGGTTATTAGAGCCGTTTTACCCAAAGAATATAAATTTAAAGTTGTTATACCGCATTTACCGGCACTTCAATTTCAGTTTCTTCTGCCTCAGTTTCGTTCCCCTCGTCGTATACATCGGGTGTATTTAACGCCGCAATGGTTAAGCCTGCACTAAACACGGAAAAACCGAGCGTAGTGGGCTGACCCCACTGTGCCTGTAATAGAAGAACAAATGAAAAGCTAAGCATCATCCAGGCAAGCGCGTCCGTGGTTTTTAATTGCCGCATCGCCAGTTTTGTAATTTTAACGGTTGTGGCTATCCTCACAATGATCACGGTAAAACCTAACAACAAACCCATTTCTCCTATCAGCCGCGACCATTCCCCCTCTCCCATTAAAAACAGGCTTTGACCGGTCAATAAATTGCTGCCCACATTGGTGCCGATTCCAATCCCATATCCAAAAAAGGGAATGTTAGGAGCATCCTGCACCGCGCTGATCATACCACCAAAGAACCTGTCGAGAAATAAGCCATTTAAACCTCCTTCAGATTCAGTGGCACCTTCAAACCTTGCGTTGAATGCTTCCGTTGACGTTGCGAAAAATGACTGGTTTCGTATCAGCTGGTAAATAATAAATACGACTACTGCGGCTGCGATCATCCGCGAAATATATTTTGGTTTTTTCCATGCTGCCACAATTGAAAAGCTAAGTGAAAGCGCCACTTCAAAAAATGCAGACCGGCTGATAGAAAGCGGTATGGATATCAACAAACCACCGGTTGCTGCAATCAGGACAATGCGGTTGACAGTATAAGAGTGTAACCAAAAATAAAACACAAAGGCTGCCAGTAAACCATAAAATGATACAACGCCCGTGGTAAAAGAGAATGTCCCGGGTGGTCTGAAATAGTCCAGCGCACCGCTAAATCCCGCACCGCTGGTATCACCCCCCACTCCCCGGTTTACCCAGGCTGACTGCGGGCTGTAAAATTGGATAGCGATAAGGATCGTCATTGGAATACTTATCCAAAGCATAGCCCTGCCAATTTTAATAACGTCTTCCCAGTCAAATATTCTTCCTATAGCAAAAATGAGTGGAAACTGTAGAACAAGGATTCTCACGCCAAAAAGCGCCACCATTAAATTACCATGCCCTATGGTTAGGGCCGTAAACGTGCCTATTAATCCTGCCAGGATCATAAAAAAGCTGTATGGATTAAATTTTAGGTACCCCTTTTTTCTTGCATTGATAAATATCCAGATAGCCAGGGGGTCGCGTATGACCAACAATGGTGTCGAAAGCGCCGGGAAGGTCCATTTACGCAATGCTCCTTCAAAGATGAGCAGGATAAAATACAGCCAGATGGCTGCCTTTAGTGGTTCGTTAAAAGGATATTTCTTCAGACCTCACCCTCCCGTCCCTCTCCAAAGGAGAGGGAAGCTTGTTTACGTTTTTGCATTATGTTGCCGTCATTCCCGCGACCTGTCCCGTCCATTCGGGAAAGCGGGAATCTCCCTATAAAGAAATGTAATCTTGTATAAAATAACTATCGTCATTTGAACGCTGTAAACTCCTGTAAAACAACTATAAACTTGCTTACAAAATTGACCGTAAGCAACAAACTCCAAACTATAAACTACAAACTACTCAACTGTCAATTTTCCATTAAAACCGCTTTCACCAACTCTTCGCCATATACACGCCACGGTCTCTGTTTTGCTGTCTCCAATGCCTGTTCACCCAATTCTGCAATTACCGCTGGTTGGGATATTATTTGTTCCAGTACATTTTTTATCGCTTCTGCGGAACCGGCATTTACCAGCCAACTATTTTCGCTATGACGGATGATATCAGGACCCGCTGTTCTTTCGGTAGTGATCACCGGCGTACCCTGTGCCATCGCCTCCGTGATCACTTGTCCAAACCCCTCAAAAAGCGAAGGAAATATCAATACATCATGTTCACGCATTAATGCCAACACTTTGTCGTGCGGCAGGGAGCTGATGTGGTTATGTCTTGCTAATTCGCGGTTCAATGGTTCGCAGGTTATTTGCGGAAGACGCCCCACTACCGTTAGTTCTGCAAATCGCTCCAGGCCCTCCAAAGCTTTAAAAAGGTAGCTCAGTCCTTTCCGCTGCGAAAGCCCCCCCACAAAAAGAACTTTGATCTTTCCTCTTTTATTTACGGCATAATCTTTTTTAACTGCCGGAGGAAAGCCATAAGGAATTGTGTAAATTCTTTTTAAAGGAAAAGGATAATCGTTTAGTGTTTTTGCGGTAAAACTGCTGGCAACAAAAACAGCATCTGAAAGCCTTAACTCTTCATCTTTTCGTGCGAGCTTTTCTTTTGAATCTTTTAATCCTTCCATTGTTATTGCCCACGCAGGGTTTAACTCCTGCTCTTCCTGCAATACCCTGTGCATCGAACGCCAGTAACCAATGGGCAGATCATATAAGCATTGCAAATTTAAGCCGGCTGCTTTTTGAAACGTGTAATATGCCCCATCTTCATAAGTATAAATTGCGGAAATGCCTTTGTTCTTTTTTCTTACCAGGTTTGCTGCCACAGATTTATCAAGACCTTTGTATACTGCATCTACTGACAGTATACCTTTTTCATGCTCGATCAGCCTTTTTACACCTGCTTTTGTGGCTATCAGCCTTAATATTTCACGCAGCGGAAGGTGATGGGTATATGGTTTTAAATATGGCTGCAGCGATCTTCGCCTGATATCGGCAAAAATTTTCAAAGCGCCTGCCTTGTAAAGAAACGTTCCGGGAAAAACAGCGATAGAAGTATAAATATCATCTAAAATACCTGCACGATAAAAACCCTCTGCTGCTGCTCTGAAAAACTCGTTGCCTGTGGGATGTGCAATTAATACAGACATTAATTTAGGGCATCCTGCAGGATTTTAAAGTACCTTTCTGAAACAAGCTCCATTGAATGTTCTGCAAGATGCCGGTCTCTGTTTTTGAATGCTGCCTCGGCTTTTGAACCATCATTTAATAAAGTCTTTAAAATATTTAATAAACACCCGGAGTTATTTCTTTCAAAAAGAAAACCCGCCTGTCCCACAGCCTCCGGCAATCCGCCGCCATTTGATGCTATGGGTATGCAGCCGCACGCCATCGCTTCGAGCACCACGTTTCCATACGGTTCCTCCCAGGCAGATGGTACAATGATAAAACGGTGCATATTAAGGCACTCGACCAATGTTTCCCCTCTTAAGGTACCTGTAAACTCTATGTTCTTTTCAACACCTAACCGCTTTGAAAGAATTTGTAAGCGATGCCTTTCAGGACCTTCGCCAATTATTGTTAGTTGAACCTCATCACTGTTACCGAGCAAACCTTGTTTTATTAACGAAGCAACCGCCTCAATCGCCTGGTCTGCACCTTTATCCGAAACCAGTCTTCCCAAAAAAACAAAAGGTGTCGTTTTAATTATACCAGGATGTACCTTAAATAAGTGATTATTGTAAGAATTCTCTATAACCACCGCTGCCGCCCATTCCTTTTTACGAATGGCATCGCTTACCGCGATAATATTTTTTGCCCTTCTGAACCATAATCGTTTGAGCTTATCCCGGAAGCCTTTTTCACCGTTCAGCCGCGTCGTCCATGTATTTAATGCAATTACCAGCGGTTTTCGAATGAATAGATTTGGCCAGGAAAGTCGCAGGCTTGGATTATTTTCAAGCACCACATCCGCCCACTTGTGTTCGTTAACCAGTTTCAAAATCCCCGGGCTGCGAACCACTTTAAATGGGAATTTCGGTTTCCCGTTGTAACGTGTCCAGGTGGCCACATGCACTTCGGCACCCATCTTATAAAAAGAAGAAGCAAGGATCTCAGAATTGGTTTCAATTCCCCCTACGTCAGGGTAAAAATAGTGTGACAAAATAAGTACCTTAACCATTGGTTTTTGCGATATGAATTGGTTTATAAAAAGCGGATTTCAGCGGGATCCATCTAAATAGTCTTTTGAAAACTGTCTTGCCCGATACATGCAATTTCTCAATATACAATCCAACAAAAAAGCAGAAGGCCAGCGTAAGCACCAGGGCTAAATACATTGTTACCAGGGAGCTGCCGGTTATAAAAGATTTGATTAAAACCAAACAGGGATAATGCAGTATATAAATAGGGAAAGTGAGGTCTGCTATTTTTCTGAAGAATTTAATTTTGTTGTTTATTAAAGCGGGCCGCGGAGATAACTCCAGCAACCAAAAAGCAAAGGCAATAAACAGGGCGGCGATAAAATCAGAAATAAATGGCGAGGCCCAGTAGAGTTTTGAAGTATTTACAGGGTAAGGTATTTGCGGTAACACAAGCATTAATACAACAGCGGTAAATAAAGAGAGCATAATATAAATGCGGCGATCCGGCGGTTTTAAACGCGGCTTCGGAAGGTTGTAGGCAAGCACACCCAATATCCATACGAACAGCATGAGTATTATTTTAGGACCTGCTATTACCATTGCTATTATAAGCAGCAGAAATCCATTTTTATGATTATTCCTGTATAACCAACAACCAAAAATTACATAGAACCAGAACTCAAAACTTAATGACCAGATAACACCATTCAATAAAGGAGCAGCAGATAAAAACCATATCTCATTGCAAAAAAAGAACGAAATAATGTACCGCCAAACGGTATGATCCTGTGCGTACCGGTTTAATAGCGCCGGCTGCTGAAATAGCAAAATAACTAATACAAGAAGTGTAAAAACAAGTGCGGGAACCATCCCTGAATATAAACGGCTTAGTCTTGCTGCTGCATATTCGCTTAATGTACGGTTCTTCGTTCCGGTGGTGTATGCAATAACATATCCTGACAACACGAAGAAGACAATCACACTCCCGTGCGATAAATGACTGGTCACATAATCATATTCTTTGTCTCTAAACCAGATAGCCCTTGCATGCGTAAATGCAACGGTTAAAGCAGCTATCAGCCTGGTGGCATCCAGCAGGAAACTCGAAGCAGGTGTCAGGTAACCCTTTTGATGAGCCTTGTTCAAGCTATTTTTTCCCCTTTAAAAAGGCTTTTTTTAATTTACCCTTTAATTTGTCCGGTAAAATCATTCTTAAAAAAGTCTCCCTTTCACGCTTGCGCTTTTTTCTTTTCTCATCATTTGCATAAAAACAGGCTGTATGGATCAGCGCAAAATAATTATGGCTTATCAAAGCATTTTTATATACATCATAAAGCTCCGTCAAATCAGGCCGGGTAATGAAGGAAAAACGATCATGATGCGCCGCTATTATATCGGGATGTGCGGGGCTGAAATGGCTAAAATGGAAAAAAATTAAAGGTTGTCCGTTAACCAGGTAATTTCCACTTTCTTTTGAAACAGAACGTTCGTGCAGGTTCCAGTGTGCTGCGTTATAGCCCGGGTATTTTTCGATCAATACTTTATCAAAATACGCCGGGATAAGATTAGCCCAAAGCTGGTCAACAAACAAACCCCTGGAGAGATCAATAACACATTGCGTTTTGAGCCTGTTTTGCCACCAGCGAAGCATGTTTAACGTATTTTCTGATCGCCGCATGGCTATAAACCCAAGATTAAAAACACCCGTTTGCATTACATGCAATTCGGTTGGCAAATAATCGTCGTTGATGGGTGTGGTAAAATGCGGTGTTAGAATGATATCAAATTCTTTCAGGCTGTTTTCGAGCTTTTCTAATGGCTGAAAGACCATAATGTCCGGGTCGAAATAAATAATATTGTCTGCATTATAATTTTTAAATAACCATTCAATGTAAA
>DASZUX010000247.1:0-2907 GCA_035547455.1 Chitinophagaceae bacterium | reverse complement strand
CAATAGCCCATACCCGCACGCAGGCCGCCAACATATTGCACAACCACTTCGGTTAAAGAACCTTTATACGCCACGCGGCCTTCAATACCTTCGGGTACCAGCTTTTTTATACCATCTTCTACATCCTGGAAATAGCGGTCGCCGCTGCCTTGTTTCATGGCGCCTATGCTGCCCATGCCGCGGTATTGCTTAAACTTTCGTCCTTCGTATATAATCGTTTCGCCGGGGCTTTCTTCGGTGCCCGCAAAAACGCTGCCCATCATAACCGCGCCCGCGCCTGCAGCAAGTGCTTTTACCATATCGCCCGTGTATCTTATGCCGCCGTCGGCAATCAGCGGCACACCCGTGTTTTTTAAGGCGGCAGCAGCTTCCATTATAGCAGTAAGCTGCGGCACACCTGTACCGGCTACAATACGCGTGGTGCATATTGAACCTGGCCCTATGCCTACTTTTACAGCGTCTGCGCCTGCATCGGCAAGCGCTTTAGCGCCTGCGGTAGTGGCAATATTGCCGGCAATAACCGGCAGGTTTTTAAAACTCTTTTTTATTTCTTTTAGCGCTCCTATCATTTTTACCTGGTGGCCGTGGGCACTGTCAAGGCAAACCAGGTCAACACCTACATGCTGCAGCGCGCCCACCCTGTCAAGCAAATCAGGAGTGTTGCCCACTGCCGCGCCTACCAGCAGGCGCCCAAAAGCATCTTTAACACTGTTGGGGTTATTGATAAGCTGCAAAATATCGCGGTAGGTAATCAGGCCAATCAGTTTACCCTGTTTATTAACAACGGGCAGTTTTTCAATTTTGTACTGGCGCAAAATCTTCTCCGCTTTCTTCATATCCGTACCTTCCGGCGCAGTAATAAGGTTTTCACTGGTCATTACGTCCTTTACGGGTACGCGTTTGTTGGTTTCAAAACGCAGGTCGCGGTTGGTTAATATGCCGGTAAGCCTGCCGTTTTTGTCAACAATAGGTATCCCGCCAATTTTATTCTCGCGCATCAGGTTTAGTGCGTCGCCCACGGTAGCATTTTCGTCCAGTGTAATAGGGTCAATTATCAGCCCGCTCTCACTGCGTTTTACCCTGCGTACCTGCTCGGCCTGCTTTTCAATGCTCATGTTTTTGTGCAGTATGCCAAGGCCTCCCTCGCGTGCCAGTGCAATGGCAAGGGTTGCTTCGGTAACGGTGTCCATGGCTGCAGACAGCATGGGAACATTAAGGGTAATGTCTTTGGTTATTTTGGAACGGATGTCAACCTCGCGGGGTAACACATCGCTGTAAGCGGGCATTAACAATACATCGTCAAATGTAAGTCCTTCGCCAAAAAACCTTGAAGTAGTGGAATTGTTGCTTGCGGGAGTAATTCTTGTTGCCATGTGCAAAGATATAGCAACGCTTAAATTGCTTCCAAAATATTTTTTGGGGCATTGGCTGAACAGGCTGTTAATTAAAGTGTTATGGACGCACCAGCATACAACAGAAAAGTTAAAAACTAAACAATTTTTTAATTCGCAAAGAGTTATTAGGTGATGAAACCGATATTTGAACCATGTATAAATTAGCTGTTTTTATTGCAGCGGTATGTTTGCTTGCCGCATGTTCAAAAGACAATATTACGCCATCGCCGCAGGGCATACACGGCCTTATGCCGCTTTCGGTGGGTAACCTGTGGTACTATACAAAAAAAGTGCATGACAGCGCAACGGGCGCGGTAAAAGCTACCGGCATGGATACTATTGCCATTGTGTCGCAGGTGTCAATAAACGACGTTGTGTATTACCAGCAGTACCAGTCGTCCATATACATAAACGCGCCCAGTTTTTTTGCTAATATTGACAGCAATACCGTGCAGAAAATTGACAGTGCTACCAAGTACACTTTCTTTAAAAAGGTGAACACAAACCAGGGTGTAGATTCATGGGCTGACACGGTTACCAGCAGGTGTAAAGGTAAAAATGAACTGTATGCCTACGCGGCGGATACCACTATTGGCAGTTACAGCGGGTGCCTTAAAAACGAGGTGAGCGTTAACGACTGTACAGGCCAAACTTTTGAAAAGTGGGTGTATTTTTTAAAACCCGATTTGGGCCTGGTAAGAATAGAGCATTACAAGGTGAACAGCGACAAGGTTACTTATTATCTTGACTTTGAGGAGGATTTAAGCAATTACCACCTGCAGTAATAAAGAGTTATACGGGCTGTAAAATTCTTTTAAAGCGCATTACATCCGCCAGAGCGTCAATTGGTTTTTGATAAAGCAGGTTTTCGGTTATTTGCTTTGCAAACCACGGTGCTAATGAGCAGCCTTTTGTGCCCATGCCGTTAAGAATACCTATTGCGGGCATATATGGATGAAACCCGGCAAAGGGCCTGCGTTCAACCGCTACTGCAGGCCGTAAAGAAGCTACGTGATCTATAATAGTAAATGGTTGCCGCAGGTACATTTGTAACTCCTGCTCTTTTTTTACGCGGAAAGTTTTTGTAGGCAAAGCATCATTGTACGTGTTTTCATAGCTGCTGCCTACCCACCAAAGGCCGTCGTACCACGGTACTATAGTGCTGTTGCCTGCCTTGTAAATATTTGCCTGCGGCAGCCCCGGTATGTCAGCAATCAATGCTTCGCCCTTGTTAAATACAAAGGGCAGGTTTTGCCAGTACTGTAATTGAAAGGTATTGATGCCGTTACAGAAGATTATTTTTTTAGCGGTAATATTCCCATATACCACTGCATTATTTTGAAGCCTGAGACGTTCCGGCATAAAAGCCTCCTCCAGCAACAGGCCTTTGTGTTTTAAAATGTTGCGCCAGCGGTGTAACAACGGGTGCAGGTCTGCCAGCCAAACAGGGTTTATAACAGCAGCGCCATAATAACTGCTAAAAAATGAAGAGAGTTCTTCAGCTTTGCCGGCC
>DASZUX010000246.1:0-2525 GCA_035547455.1 Chitinophagaceae bacterium | reverse complement strand
TGGCAGTGCAGCAAACGGGTGCAGTACTTGTGCCGCTGTACCCCACCACCAACCCGCTTGAAGTAGAATTTATTTTAAACGATGCATTGGTAAAATACATTTTTGTAAGCGGCAAAGAGATGTATGATAAAGTTAAAGCACTGCAACCTAATGTACCAACGCTAAAAAATATTTATTCCTTTGATGTAATTGATGGCGTAAACCACTGGAGCGAACTAAGCAGCAGCGCTACCCCGGAACTGCTAAAAGCAGCAGAAGACCGCAAAGCAACCATACAGCCCCAAAGCCTTGCCACTATTATTTATACATCGGGTACTACCGGCACACCCAAAGGGGTAATGCTTACGCATAATAATATTTTAAGTAATGTTATGCTGAGCAAGGCAAGTTTCCCCTTTAATGAAGACCCCGCTATTAAAGCGTTAAGTTTTTTGCCGCTGAACCATATTTTTGAAAAGCTTATTACTTACATATACATGTTTAATGCCAACAGCATATATTATGCTGAAAGCCTGGACACCATTGGCGATAACCTGCGGGAAGTAAAACCTGATACATTTACGACCGTGCCCCGCCTGCTTGAAAAAGTATTTGAACGTATTATGACTGCAGGCCACAACCTTACCGACATTAAAAAGAAATTGTTTTTCTGGAGCGTTAGTGTTGCCGAAAAATATGATGATAATAACAGGGGCAGTTTATTGTACCGGTTAAAACTTGCTGTTGCCAACAAACTTGTATTTAGCAAATGGCGTGCGGCGTTGGGTGGCAACATAAAACTGATTGTTACCGGCGGGGCAGCCTGCCAGGAAAAACTGCTGCGTATTTTTAACGGCGCCAGGATACCCGTGTTTGAGGGGTACGGCCCTACCGAAAACAGCCCCGTTATAAGTGTTAACCGCCAGGCAGACGGCCTGCATAGATTTGGTACCGTTGGGCCGCCTATAGAAGGCATTGAAGTAAAGCTTGCCGAAGATGGTGAAATATGCGTAAAAGGTCCTACTGTTATGAAAGGCTATTATAAAAGGCCCGACCTTACTGCGGAAACCATTATTGACGGCTGGCTGCACACCGGCGATATTGGTGTTTGGGTGGACAATAAGTTTTTAAAAATAACCGACAGGAAGAAAGAATTGTTTAAAACAAGCGGTGGTAAGTATGTGGCCCCGCAACCCATTGAAAACAAGCTGAAAGAAAGCCCTTTTATTGAACAGGCACTGGTGGTGGGCCCTGAGCGGAAATTTGTAGCCGCATTAATTGTACCCTCCTTCACATTTTTGGAAAGCTGGGCTAAACACGCAAACATATCCTTTACCAACAGGGGCGACCTAATACATAATGAGGCCGTACAAAAAAAATACAAAGATATTATTGACGAAATTAACCTGCAGTTTAACCATGTTGAACAGGTTAAAAAATTTGAACTGCTGGGGCGGGAATGGGGACTTGATACCGGTGAAATGACCCCTAAAATGAGTGTTAAACGCAAAGTGGTAATGGAAAAATACAAAGCTGAGATTGAGAGGATATATACATAAACCCTGCTGATAATACTGCAATTAGCTGTATGGCTTAATTAACAATAATCGGCTAACTAAACAGGTATTCAATATCTTCCCGGGTAAGGCTCTTTACAAACCCGGTATCGTCTGTAATAAGGTCTGCAGCAAGGGCACGCTTTTTTTCCTGCAACTGCAGTATTTTATCTTCCACCGTGTCTTTGCAAATCATGCGGTAGGCAAAAATGTTTTTGGTTTGGCCTATGCGGTGGGTACGGTCAATGGCCTGTTGCTCAACAGCCGGGTTCCACCACGGGTCAACAATATATACATAGTCAGCAGCGGTAAGGTTTAAACCTACACCACCTGCTTTGAGTGATATAAGAAACACACGGCAGTTTTCATCCTGCTGAAAACGTGTGATTGCCTTTTCACGGTCTGCTACGGGTGTGCTGCCATCAAAATATTCATAATCAACACCAAGTTCCGTAAGCTTTTCTCTTATCAGGGCCAGCATGCCTAAAAATTGAGAAAATACCAACGCTTTATGGTCGCTAATATTTTCAGTTATCTCGCGGCCTAATTCTTCCAGCTTCACCGATGCATTGGGGTACTTTTCCTCATCTTTCATAATTGCCGGGCTGTCGCAAATTTGCCGCAGCTTCATCAGGCCCTGCAAAATGGTTAACTGGCTTTTCTGTACGCCCTGTTCTTCCACCACACCTAAAATTTTATCCCTGTAGTCATTACGGTAGGCGTCATAAATACGGCGCTGTTCTTCGCCCATTTCGCAAAACAGTATCATCTCGCTTTTTTCGGGCAAGTCTTTTGCAACCTGTTCTTTTGTCCTGCGCAAAATAAAGGGGTACAATAAGCGGCGCAGGTGTTCTTTCTGTTCCTTTTCGCCAAACTTATCAATAGGTATGCTAAACTCCTGCTTAAAAAATTCAATGCTGCCCAGCATGCCGGGATTTAAAAAATTCATCTGTGCATAAATGTCAAATGTATTGTTTTGCAGGGGTGTAC
>DASZUX010000245.1:0-2292 GCA_035547455.1 Chitinophagaceae bacterium | reverse complement strand
CGGATATTGCCCTTAATGATTTACAGCAGTTTGTGATGTGGGTGGCAGAACTGGGCATGACGGCTACCAGCCAGGCCCGCATTATCTCAGGCATACGCGGCTTTTATAAATACTGTCTTATTGAAGGCATAATAACCGCAGACCCCACTACCCTGCTGGAAGCGCCCAAAACGCGGCGGGCACTGCCCGATTTTTTAAGCTTTGAAGAGATAGAGCGGATAATTGCCCAAATTGACCTAAGCAAAAGTGACGGCGGCCGTAACAAAGCTATACTTGAAACAATGTATAGCTGCGGGTTGCGCGTTAGCGAAGTGATAAACCTTAAAATAAGCTGCCTGCATCTTGATGTAGGCTTTATACGGGTTATTGGCAAAGGCGATAAAGAGCGGCTGGTGCCAATAGGCACAGATGCAATTAAGTATATAAAGATCTATAAAGACACTATCCGCGTGCATTGCACCATACAAAAGCATTGTGACGATATTCTTTTTTTAAGCAAGTTTGGCAAGGCTCTTAGCCGCGTAATGATATTTTATATTATTAAAAACCTTGCGCAAAAAGCCGGCATTACCAAAAACATATCCCCGCACACGTTCCGTCACTCATTTGCCACACATCTTGTAGAAGGTGGTGCTGACCTGCGCGCGGTACAGGAAATGCTGGGCCACGAAAGCATTACCACTACTGAAATTTATACTCATCTTGACAGGGATTATTTACGCGCTACGCTTACCCAGTTTCATCCTGCATTTAAAAAAGGGCATTGAAGAAGAAAGCGCCCAGGCTTGTCACCGGTCAATATCGCATTAAGCACGATGGAAATTCCCTAACCTCCGTTTTGTCTTACGGGCTTTCCGGCCTCCCGGCTAATGATGTATTGACAAATGATGCAAAAAACCTGCTGTGCAAACCAGGAGCATTAAAAAAGGATTCCGTAAAACAAAACGCCGTCTATAAAGTTTTGCCACAACAATACATCGTCACACGGCGTTTAAAACGGGTTAAGGGCTAAAATTGCTCCCGGCTGCACAGCAGGTTTACTTAGCCTGCATAGCTTACCATACTATCTTATTTGTTAACAGGTATTATTTAACCTGTTTTATTTTTGCCTGGTCAGCCAGCAGCGAAGCAGTTTTAACCAGCCGGGTAAACTCTTTTCTATAACCCTCAATATCTTTTCCCGTTGCACCTTCTGCAAGCTTTTGTACAAGGGCATAATCACCCTCACCTTTGTACCGGCTATGGCGCAACAGCATACCAAATTCGGCCACGGCGGCAGCAAACCTAAAGTTGTCAGAGGTCTGTTCAAAGCCTGTTGTTACATCTGTAACGGCGTGTTCAATAAGACTGCTGGTGTTACCATCCGGCTGTTTGTAACGCAGTTTAATATTCATCAGTTCACCGTAATAGCCCCTGTTTACTTTTACAGTGTTATTTTTTTGGTACCGTAGCGGGTCAACTTTGTCAAAAGCGGTATCTTTTATACCCACTGGTATAATTTCGTACAATGCAGTTACAGTGTGGCCGCTGCCAAGGTCGCCCGCGTCCTTTTTATCATTGTTAAAATCTTCTTTGGCCAGCATCCTGTTTTCATATCCTATTAACCGGTAACCCTGTACTTTCAGCGGGTTAAATTCTACCTGCAGCTTTACATCTTTGGCAATGGTAAACAAAGTGCCTCCAAACTCGTTTATCAATACTTTTTTTGCTTCGTTCAGGCCATCAATATAGGCATGGTTGCCATTGCCTCTATCGGCAAGCTTTTGCATTTTGGTATCCTGGTAGTTGCCTTCGCCAAAACCAAGCACAGTAAGGTACACGCCGCTTTCGCGCTCTTTCTCTATCATATTCTCAAGGCCGTCATCACTGCTTACACCAACATTAAAATCGCCGTCGGTACAAAGTATCACGCGGTTGTTACCGTTCTTTACAAAATTGTCCCGGGCAATTTTATATGCTAACTGAATGCCGGCCCCGCCTGCGGTGCTGCCTCCTGCTTCAAGGTTATCAATTGCCTCTTTTATCTTACGTTTGTATTCGCCGCTTGTTGCAGGCAATACCAGGCCGGCATTGCCTGCATATACAACAAGCGCTACTTTGTCCTGTTCACGTAACTGGTCTACCAGCAGGTTTAGTGATTGCTTTACAAGCGGTAATTTATTAGGCTCATCCATGCTGCCGCTCACATCAATCAAAAACACGAGATTGGATGCGGGCAGGCTTTCATAGGCTACCTGCCTGCCCTGCAATCCAACCAGCGCAAGCCTGTGGCTGCTGTTCCACGGGCAGGCA
>DASZUX010000244.1:0-1829 GCA_035547455.1 Chitinophagaceae bacterium | reverse complement strand
GCGGTTATCAGCCGATAAGATTTCTTTTGCCGGTCGGCTGTCATCCATAAAGCGGTATGGGTCGTCAAATAACCCCAGCTTATATTTTGCTTCCAGTATCCGGCGGCAGGCCTGGTCTATTTCCTTCTGGGTAACTTTGCCTTCGGTTAACGACTTTTTCAACGTATTCAAAAAGCCTTCTGCCACCATATCCATATCCAGCCCGGCGTTTAGGGCTAATGCAGATACTGCCTGTAAATCGCCCATGCCGTGATTTATCATTTCGCTTAACGATGTATAGTCGCTTACCGCCAGTCCTTTAAATCCCCACTCATTACGCAGCAATTCAGTCAAAAGCCACTTGTTGCCGGTAGCGGGCACAAAGTCTATTACATTAAATGAACTCATTATTGAGGCTACCCCGGCATCTACTGCTGCCTTATAAGGCGCCAGGTAATAGTTGTACATTTTTATCCTGCTCATGTCAACCGTGTTGTAATCACGGCCGCCGTCAGCAGCGCCATAAAGCGCAAAATGTTTTACACAGGCCATTAATGTATGGGTACTTTTATAATCATTGCCCTGGTAACCTTCCACCATCACTTTCGCAATCTGTGAGCCGAGAAAAGGGTCCTCGCCGGAGCCTTCTGCAATCCTGCCCCAGCGCGGGTCGCGTGCAATGTCCACCATCGGTGAAAATGCCCAGTTAAGACCGTCGGCTGTAGCCTCGCCGGCTGCAATGGACGCACTCCATTTAATCATAGCAGTGTCCCAGCTGCATGACAAGCCCAGCGGTATGGGAAACACGGTTTTATGCCCGTGTATAACATCAAGCCCAAAAATCAGCGGTATATGAAGGCGGCTGCCTTCCACCGCAATTTTTTGTGCCTGGCGCACTTTGTCGGGCCCGGTAATACCAAACAACCCGCCAACCTCACCCTTGCGTATTTTCTCATCAACATCTTTACTTACCACGCTGCCTGTAACAGCCCCGCCCGGCGTAACAAGGTTAAGCTGGCCAATTTTTTCATCAACAGTCATTTTGGCCATCAGGTTGTTGATGAACGTGTTCATTTTAGTATCCTGCGCCTGTGCACCAATAAAGGAAAGGCAGAGCAATGCCGGGAAAAGTATTTTTTTCATGGAGCAATTGTTTAAAGCAATGAAAGCAGTAAGCCCACGCAATGTAACAAATTGGGCATTATTTTAGAATGATTTTTGCTTTTGGCATGAAAGAGAATTGCGGTATTGGTATTTTGCTAATTTTATATTGAATAAAAATTATGGAAAATATTACAGTTAAGGAAACTATTGCCGGTATTATCGCGGCCTGCGAAACATTGTTTGCGGAATATGTGCAGATTGAAGAAGATTATAAAAAAAACGATGGCAATGCGGCCCTGTGTATTATTGATGCGGGCGGGAATGTTTACGGGAAGATGTTTGGAAACGATAAAATAAAAATGCGCGAAACATACAGGATAGCGTGGACAAAAGCAAGCCAGGTACATATTACCGGCATACGTACCGGCGACTTTGAAAAGCTGGTTTTTAATGGTGAAATAAACGATAAACAGTTTGGTATAGAACGGCAGCATTTTATTGGCTGGCGCGGTGGCCTGCCCGTTACGCTGCAGGATGGCGCAACAATTGCCATTGCATTTAGCGGGTTTCGTGGTGTTACTGATGTAGCGCTGCTTGAAAGGGCCGTAGCTATTGCGGCGGCCGGGGGCAAATAAAAAGGTGGCCGTTACCAGCCACCTCCTGTAATAAAAACCGATTCGATAATATTAGCGGGCAATATCAAACCTGTCAAGGTTCATTACTTTGTTCCATGCAGCTACAAAGTC
>DASZUX010000243.1:0-3247 GCA_035547455.1 Chitinophagaceae bacterium | reverse complement strand
CTGTTCCACCAGCCTGCCTGGTTGTCAAGCGCGGTGTGCAGCAGTTCAAACTTGCCATGGTTATTTTTAAAAAACTTAAGGGGCATAAACTCGCCTGCAACTACCAGGTCCATCCATCCGTCGTTGTCAAAATCAGTCCATAAAGCATCGCAACTCATACCAAGATTGTCTAAGCCGCTTGCAATACTGCTGGTAACATTGGTAAACTTAACATGCCCGTCTTTTGAATCGTTCCGGTAAATGAAACTTGATACCGGTTTTGGATACTGCCCGGGTACACACCTGCCGGCAATAAAAAGATCTGGTTTGCCGTCATTATTGTAATCTGCAGCCCGCACGCATGATTTGCTGGCAAAGTTGGCAGGCAATGCAGCAGAATCATACATAAAATTACCCTTTCCATCATTCAGGTATAGTTTGTCAGTGTATGCAGGGTCGCCGGCCGGGCTGCCGTAACCGCCTGCAGCAACATACAGGTCAAGGTCGCCATCGCCGTCTGCATCAAACAGCAATATCCCCATGTCATTTGTCTTCTTGGTGTCATGGTTTATAGTACCCTGCAGCAGTGGTGTAACAGCAAAATTGCCGTTGGCCTGTTGCAATAATAACTGCGCACTATAGCCCGGCGAGCCGGCCATTACAATATCATCAAGTCCATCACCGTTCAAGTCTCCTGCGGCCAGGGCGGGTGCATAATCGCTTAATTTATGCGGCAGCACTTTTTGTATGTTAAAATCAATAAAGTCATCTTCGTGGTGTATTATATTGGCCTTTACTGAGTCTGATATTTCTTTAAACAGGGTGCCAGTTGCTTTTACAGGCTGCGGCCATGTGTATGTTTCGCTGGCATCCTTATGCCTTACTGTCAACACCTGGTTGGTGGTAACGTTCTTTAATAGCTGGGCTTTTCCATCAGGCCATTTAACAATTACTGAGTCCACAACCGCAATGTCACCAAGTCCAAAATGTGCCCCTGCCTGGTCTGTTGAAAGATAGCCCCTGTAAGGGGTATTCTCAAACACCTGCTGCTTGCCATGGTTATAATGCAGTTCAACCCAGGCGCCAAGCCCGTTAATATTGGGAGCCTCTGACGAAAAATTTATATGCAGGTACCGGGCTTTATCTTTTTTCGTTTCAATCGCCATATTTTTAAATACAAGCGCTTTCTCATTTATGTTGTTTATTACAATATCAAGGTCGCCGTCATTATCCAAATCTACGTAAGCCGCTCCATTGCTAAACGATGGCACCCCAAGCCCCCAATCGTCAGTAACGTTGCTAAAACTAAGGTTGCCGTTATTATGGTAAGCATATTTGCGCAATTTTACAACAGGTATTTGGCTTAAAAGCTCTTTACGGGTAATAAGCCCGTAAGCCTGGTTGCGGTACACTATAAAATCGTGGTCTGTAACGTCTTTTGGAAAGCCGTTTGTTACCACAATATCCCTGTAGCTGTCATTATCAAAATCTGCTACCAGCGGCGTCCAGCTCCAGTCGGTCTCCGCCATTCCTGCCAGGAAGGAAATTTCACTAAATACCGGCGCACCTATTGAGTCCTGCCCGTTTACTCTTGGCCCCTGGTTTAGCTGCAGGGTATTTCTTACATATTGGTATTGATAGCCAAAAAAATCATTATTCTGGTAAGTTTGGTAGCTGTTGGGGTTCATCATGGTTTTCTTACGGTAGTTATCCTCCGGGTTCATGTCAAGTGCCACTACGTCCACCAGCCCATCGTTGTTTATATCGGCTATATCCTGCCCCATTGCATTGGTTGACGTATGCTTGAAATACGCCGGTGCCTGGTTTGTAAATGTACCGTCATGGTTATTAATAAATAAAAAATCGTTGGGCAGGTAATCATTGGTAATGTATATATCCTTCCAGCCGTCTTTATTTATGTCTGTTATGCTTATGCCATGGGTATAGCCTTCAAAACTTACACCTGCCTGTTTTGAAACATCACTAAAAACAGGGTGCTTTAAAGTTTCATTCCATTCATTACGGTACAGTCTTCCCTTGCTTGGCGAGGTACTGTCTTCGCTGATATTGTGATAAACATTCGGCCTGGTAGCATCGTAAATTTCATTCACGGCAAGGTACATATCAAGGTCGCCGTCATTATCATAATCAAAAAAAGCAGCCATGGTTGAGTAAGTGGTATCATCAAGGCCATACTCATGGGCCATTTCCTTAAAATGCGGTATGCCGTCTTTATCTGGTCCTTCATTAATATAAAGAAGGTTTTGCCGGCGCTTTGCTTCATGGTAAATGGTGGCAGATACGTATATATCCATTAACCCATCATTATTAATATCCACTATACTGGCACCGCGGCACCATTCTCCGTTACCATTAACGCCCGCCTCCGCGGTTACATCTTTAAACTTAAAATTGCCTCTGTTAAGGTATAGCCTGCACGGCACTGAGTTACCCGTAAAAAAAATATCCTGGAGGCCGTCTTTATTAAAATCACCAATTCCAACACCTCCGCCATTATATATGTTTGATATATCAAGCACATTCAGCGAATCCGTCTCAACAATATCATTACTAAAATCAATCCCTGAATGGCCGGCAGGTATTTGCTGAAAAAGTGTATTTTTTTTACAGGATTGCACAGAAAGTATAAATGCGAAGAGAAGGGATGACAAAAAAAATGGCCTGCGAAGCATATTAAAAATTGTAACCTGGAATGAAAAAATATACTGTAATAATAGCAAAAAAAGAGGCAGGAATAACCTGCCTCTTTTCAAAAAAAAGAATAAATTATTAGTAGCCGGGGTTCTGTGTCAATGTCGGTTGCCCGTTAACAGCACTCAGGTCAATCTGGTGTTGCGGAATTGCAAAAATACCGCTTGTAGATTTAAACGTTGCACCATTCATAATTACATAACCGCTGGCAGTTTCATGCTTAACATAAGCATTCAGCTCAGTTTCAGCGGTACCGTAACGTACAAGGTCAAAAAACCTGTGGCCTTCCATAGCCAGTTCAAGCCTGCGTTCCCATTGTACAGCCTTGCGCGCAACTGCCTGGTCTGTCCAGGGTACAACATACAAGCCAATTTTGTATTTGGCGGGTGAACCTTGTACCCATGTTGCAGGGTCAGTGTTCCTGTTACGTACCTGGTTAACCAAAGCTTCTGCGTTAGTAAGGCTTCCTGCTTCAACTTCTGCTTCTGCACCCATAAGCAGTACATCTGCAAAGCGCATCAGCAGTATATTGTTAGCAGTCTAACCGCTTGTCCAT
>DASZUX010000242.1:0-3600 GCA_035547455.1 Chitinophagaceae bacterium | reverse complement strand
CCGTTAAAGGACACTTCAATATCTGCGGTGCTTATGGTACTGCAGTTAAAATTGTTAATAGCCGCAACGCTTACCGGCTGTATGTATGATTGCCCGTTTTGCGCTACCAACCGGCCGTCTATATAGGTCTGCCATACATTGAAGCTGTCCAGGTTGTCAACGATGATAAAATCGGCCGGGTCGCCTTCGCGTAACAACCCTACTTCCAGGTTGTAATGCAGTACGGGATTTACGCAGGCTGCTTTCAATATTTTAAACACGCTGATATTTTTTGCAGCAGCTCTTTGACATAATTGGTTTATATGGCCGGCTACCAGGCTATCCGGGTGCTTGTCATCACTGCAGAACATTATCATACCAGGGTAATCGTCCAGCAGGCTTATCAACGCCTCAAAATTTTTGGCGGCACTGCCTTCGCGTATAATAATCTTCATGCCGTATTGCAGCTTATCCAGCGCCTCGTCCCTTGTAAAGCATTCGTGGTCAGTGCTTATGCCTGCTTCAATGTACCGTTTAGCCTTTTCACCCCTTAACCCGGGTGCATGGCCGTCAACAGGCTTATTGAGCGATTTTGCAGCTGCTATTTTTCTCATCACTTCTTCATCGCCAGACAACACCCCCGGAAAATTCATCATTTCGCTCAGGTATTTTATACCCGGCTTCTCAAGCAGGTTTTTAACACCATCGCTGTTAATGGCAGCGCCGGCTGTTTCAAAGGTGGTTGCCGGCACGCAACTGGGTGCGCCGAAGTAAAACTTAAAGGGCACCTTGCTGCCATTGTTTATCATATACTCAACCCCATCAACCCCGCAAACATTGGCTATTTCGTGGGGGTCGCTAACGCTGGCAACGGTGCCATGCACCACTGCCAGTCTTGCAAACTCCGAGGGCACCAGCATGCTGCTTTCTATATGCACATGGCTGTCAATAAAACCGGGAATTATATAATCAAGCGAGGCATCCGGCTGCAGCCCTGTTTTTTTAACGGCTGCAATTTTGCCATCCAGTATGGTTATTTCAGCGGGGTAGATTTGCTCTGTCCAAACATCCGCAAGGTTACCGGTTACCGTAAAAGCGGCCATAGGTTAATTTTTTATAAAGGTAACGTGCCGGGTAATTGGTAATTGAAGGATATATAAAGAAAAAATCCTGCGGCTGCGCAGGATTTGACTGGTTTTATTGGCCCATTCAAATTCCGGTTTCCTAACAGGGTATGCTGGAAGGTTCGGCAATTCAAAGGATTCAGATTGGATTTTAAAACGGAGTAGCCTTTATTTTTCGACGTATCAAAGTAACATTACAAATAATAACCAGAGATATCAAAATAGACTTTAGAATATCCAAATCGGACACAAAAAGCCTTTTACGAGCATTTTTAAACAGCTTTAAATACCATTATAAGCATTTTTTAATCTTCCAGCAGGCCGGGCCTTTTTTCCCGTGTCCTTTCTTCGGACTGTTGTAAACGCCAGGCTTCAATAATTTTAGGGTTTCCCGAAAGCAACTCTTCCGGCACTTTCCACCCCCTGAAATCAGCGGGGCGCGTGTACACGGGCGGGGCCAGTAGCCCATCCTGGAAAGAATCAAACAGGGCGGAAGTTTCATCGTTCAGTACCCCGGGCAACAATCGGCCTATGGCATCCACTACTACGGCAGCAGCCAGTTCGCCGCCGCTTAAAACATAGTCGCCGATGGATATCTCCATGGTTACGAAATGGTTGCGTATGCGCTGGTCAATGCCTTTGTAGTGCCCGCAAATAATAAGCAAGTTTTGGCGGAGTGATAACTGGTTGGCAGTTTTTTGGTTAAACTGCGGGCCATCAGGTGTCATATAGATTATCTCGTCATAAGCCGTTTCTTTTTGCAGTGTTTCAATGGCATTTGCTAAAGGCTCGCACATCATAACCATGCCTGCGCCGCCGCCGTACTGGTAGTCATCCACCTGGCCATATTTATTTACTGCCCATTGCCGCAGGTTGTGTGTACGTACGGTAAGCAGCCCTTTTTCCTGCGCACGCTTCATTATACTGTGGTTAAGCGGGCTTTCCAGCAACTCAGGTAAAACAGTAATAATATCAATAACCATAGGCCAAAATTATTACTTGACAGCGATATAAGCTTCCTGTGTTTGAAACAAGCCCCAGGTTTTGCTAATTTAAAAGGCGAATGAGTTTTGTTGTGCGGCAGGTAACCGCCTGGCCGTTTAAAATAGCAGGCATCCAATGCATTACAGAAAGTGCTTTTTTAAGCCGGTCTATCAGCTTTTTGTCAATCTGGTCGCCATTCATAATCCTTACATCCGGCAGTGTTGTGTTTTTGTCAACTATGAAGGTTACAACCGCTGTGTTCTTTATTGAGTCGGTCACGGGTTCCAGGCCATATTTTTTTAAGAAATATACCCACACACCCGGACCGCCGGGAAAGGCCGGGGGGATATCAACACTCGTTTCCGAATAAACGGAGTCGGTTTGAGCATTTACACTTGCAGATGCCAGTATAAGTGTGAAGACAAAAATCAGCTTCATTTATCAAGTGTTTAGGGTTACAAGTCCATAAAATCATCTAAATCCCGCCGCTGCTTCTTGGAGGGGCGGCCGATTTTGCTCAGGCGTTTACCGGTATGAAAACTCTCGGCCATAAATTTAACACGCTCCAGTTCTTCAGCAGGGGTTAGGTCAACATAATATTTTACAGCTTCTGCATATTGCACACGGTGATGTAATAACCCTGCAACCTTAATGACCCATTTTTTTGCCTCTGTTTTAACTTCATACTCCTCGCCTGTATTCACGGTTTTTGAAGCTTTTACCGTGTTGCCGTTCCATTTAACTTTACCGCTGTCGCAGGCGTCGGCAGCCTGGGTGCGGGTTTTAAACAGGCGTATTGACCACAGGTATTTATCAATCCGGAGTTTTTCTTTGCCTTCACTCACAGTTAATCGCTTTCAAATGAATTAAAAAACTTTGCCAGGTCCGGGTTGTCATCTTTGCCGGGTGCAGAAATAACAGCAAGCAGGTACATTTTGTTGTGAACGAGAATTACCCTTGCTGTTATGGTGGCCTGGCCCTGCATGTCAACCTTTGCATCCACTGCGGGAAATTGTTTGTATGTTGTTCTTTTTGAAGATAACAGCGAGCCGTTTACATTTTTTGCCATACCGTTAACTGCGCCGTTAAATACAGCATCCAGTTTATCGGGAACATCGGAACTCACAGAATCCGGCATTTCGCTGTAGTTAATCATGTACACCATATTAGTGGCGGAGGGAGTTTCCGATAGGTCAGCCATTATAATATGCAGTTTTACATCGCCGGCTGCTGTAGGTGTAGTTTGCTCCTGTTCAGAAGGTTTAACAGGGAAAATGGCTTTAAATTTCATTTCGGCTGATTCGTACTTTACCCAATCCTGCGCATGTAAGGCAGAAACTGAACAAAACAGTAAAATTGCAGCAATAAATGCCGGTGTACGGATGGCCAAAGTGTTTTTTTTCATATAAAATTTTAAGGGTTATGCTTTCATCTCAGCGTAATACCGGTGAAAATAAGGAATTGTTTCAATGCCTTTGTAAAAATTGTACAGGTCAAATTTTTCGTTAGGGCT
>DASZUX010000241.1:0-6005 GCA_035547455.1 Chitinophagaceae bacterium | reverse complement strand
AGCGCCAAGTAAAGCGTGGCTCAGTTCTGTTTCTTCATCAGGCACTTTTCCAATATCGTGAAGCAGGCCGGCGCGTTTGGCAAGTTTGGGGCTAAGGCCCAGTTCAGCAGCCATAGTAGCACAAATATTGGCTACTTCACGGCTGTGCATCAGCAGGTTTTGCCCGTATGACGAACGGAAACGCATTTTACCAACAATACGCACCAGTTCTTTATGCAAACCATGTATACCCAGTTCTATTACGGTACGCTCGCCAATTTCAACTACCTGCTCTTCTAATTGCTTGCGGGTTTTTTCCACTACCTCTTCAATACGGGCGGGGTGTATGCGGCCATCGGCTACAAGCCTTTGCAGGCTAAGGCGGGCAATTTCCCTGCGCAGCGGGTCAAACGAAGACAGTATTATGGCTTCGGGGGTATCATCCACTACAAGGTCAACGCCGGTGGCCGCCTCAATAGCACGTATGTTACGGCCTTCACGGCCAATTATCTGGCCTTTAATTTCATCACTCTCCAGGTTAAACACAGTAACCGTATTCTCAATGGTTTGCTCGGCCGCAGTACGCTGTATTGACTGGATAATTATTTTTCTCGCCTCTTTATTGGCTTTAACTTTTGCTTCTTCAATAATTTCCTGCTGCAGGCTTAAAGCACGGGTTTGTGCTTCGCTCTTAAGGCTTTCAACCAATTGGTTCTTAGCTTCTTCCGCTGTAAGGCCGGCAATTTTTTCCAGGCGGCGTATGTGCTCTTCCTGGTGCTTTTCAAGTTCAGTACGCTTGTGGTTTACCACCTCAATTTGCCGGTTGAGGTTTTCTTTAATAGCCTCGTTTTCTTTTATTTGTTTGTCAAGCGCCGCTTCTTTCTGGTTAATGGCAATTTCTTTTTGTTTTGCCCTGTTCTCGCTTTCAATAACCTTGCGGTTACGTTCTAAAACCTCTTTATCATGCTCTGCTCTTAGTTGAACAAATCTTTCTTTGGCTTCAAGGTTTTTCTCTTTCTTAATGGTTTCAGCCTTTATTTCGGCTTCTGCTACAATTTTTTGTGCCTGAATTTGGGCTTCTTCTATTTGTTTTTGGGTGTTTTTAGCGAAAATGATTTTACCCGCAATTATACCCAATGCGAGCGCGGCTATACCAATAATGATATATAAGGGATCCATGCATCTGTAATTTAAATTGATTCACAATCTTATACCTGTTTTCCATTCTCACTTATTTATGGCAAATGAATATGAGAGATAGGCTGCGAAGATAATCAATGAATTAGAAAATTCCATTATGATAACAATTCTCTTTTTTAGACTTAATTTTTCCTAAAATGGGAATTTATTTAAAATTCAAAAAAAATAGTTATTGATAATCAAATTGTTATAATAATTGGCACAACTGGCATTTGTTTTGGCATATACCTAACATCAGTCCGTTTTAAACCAGTACCCAACGAGAACTTTAATAAACAATATTAAAGTAAACATTAAATCTCAAGTCCGATGAAATCTTTAATCGCGGTATTATCCCTAACCGTACTTTTCGTTTCCTGCTCAAAACAGGATTTGGTAATACCGCAGGATACCCAGAAAATTTTCTTCAAAGATGGCCATATAGCTGTTTCTTCAATGACGGCTGTACAAAAAGACGCCTCTACCGTAACCGTGAATTTCGCTACCCTGTACGAAACAAGCGTTGCTAAAATTGAATTGATGAGCGGCGCCACAGAAAGCCAGCTTTGCGCTATTGATGAATTGTCTGTAACCGGCAACAGCAGCCAAACCGTAAATTATACTGTTGACGACAATAATCTTAAAGGTGCTACCATGTATTACATGCTAAGGTACACTTTAAGCAATGGTGACTGGGGTTATACTCCATTGGTTTCAATTGCAATTAAGTAATTATATCTCTGCCCGTATTTATCTGTACCCGAAAACAAAAAATGAATTTCCCGCTGTTACCGGCGGGATTTTTATTTTATACTATTGATTACAGCCATGGCCAACATTGCCTGGTGCAGGGCAGATATATTATGGAGGGCCGGCCTGCCCCCTGATAAATATCCCTGACCGGGCTTTTATTTGTTTTTTAATACTCTTTATATCAAAACGCGCCCTGCCGTTTCTTAAGTTTATTCTAATCCAGCAACTTAATAATCAACTGTTTAATTAATCTCAATTCACTTTTTTTCTTTGCTCCTGCTCAGGCTGCTACTCTCTCTCTTTCTAAATGCAATTGTCAACCAGCCTGAACGGTGTAATAATTCAGCTATATGCACCAACCGCAAACTTTTACTTACTTTGCTGCTATGCAAGTAATGTTACAGCAGGCAGGCAAAAGATTTAACAGGGACTGGATATTCCGCAAACTAGACTTCATTTTCAACAGCGGGCAATCGTACGCAATTACCGGCCCTAACGGCAGCGGAAAAAGCACCCTGCTGCAGGTAATTGCCGGCGCTATAAATATTACGGAAGGCAATTTGCAATACACCCTGGAGAATACAAAACTTGCTGCCGACGTTGTATATAAACATGTAGGCATAGTAGCGCCTTATCTTGAACTGGTTGAAGAAATGACAGCAAAAGAGTTTCTTATTTTTCATCAAACATTCAAGGCGTACATTAACGGAATTGCAATTGATGACATACTTGAAGCGGTAGGGCTAAAAAATGCATCCGGCAAACAAATGCGCTATTACAGCAGCGGCATGAAACAGCGTGTAAAACTGGCGCAGGCTATTTTTTCTGATACGGCCATGGTATTGCTTGACGAACCTTGTACAAACCTTGATGCACCGGGGTATGCTTTGTATCATAAGCTGGTTGAAACATATTGCCCGGGGCGGCTGGTAATTGTAAGCAGTAATGATATTAACGAATATGATTTTTGCAAAGTACACCTGAACATACAGGATTATAAGTAGCTTTAACTGCCCTTCAATTAATTGTAATGTTAAAATAATGAGGCTGATTGTAGCATTAGCCTACTTTTATACGTCAATAAGATATGTTTCTGCGAGCAATACTATTACCTCTGCTTTTTCTTTTATGTGTATGTTCTGGAGCGGGCGCCCAATGCACTGAGTTGGGGCAAACACCACAAACCGCTTTTCCTGTTTGCGGTGGTAATGTTTTTACGCAAAGCAGCGTACCTACCTGTTTTAATAACAATATACAAGTATTAGGTTGCCAGGCCGATGGTATTCCATACCCGGACGCAAACCCTTACTGGTATAAATTCACCTGCTTCAAGGGGGGCACACTCGTATTCTCAATTGCACCTCACAACCTGGGGGATGATTATGACTGGCAGATTTTTGACGTTACAGGCCGTGACCCCGGTGTAGTATTTACCACTGACCAGGCAACTATAAATTCAATGTTCGTGGTATGCAATTGGTCTGGTACTACGGGTATTACGGGTACTATGGTAGGGGCGGCAAACCTGTCTGAGTGTGCTACATCACCCACAAATTCCGCCCCGTCCAATAAAAGTAAGCCGCCTATGCTTATTAAAGGGCATGATTACCTGTTGATGATAAGCCATTTTTCGGGTGACAACCAAAGCGGCTACGATTTGGCCTTTGGCGGTGGTACCGCCAGTATAACAGACACTGTTAAACCTTTAATACAATCAGCTCAGGCCAATTGCGCAGGCACTAAAATTGGCGTTAAGCTAAATAAAAAAATGAGGTGCTCAAGCCTTGCCGCAGATGGCAGTGATTTTACGCTCTCACCCAAACTGGCCACCATTACGGGCGTATCGGGCAATACGTGCACTTCCGGGTTTGATATGGATTCAATTATACTTACCCTGAGCAACGCCTTACCCGATGGTAAGTATACACTAAGTGCTGAAACAGGAAATGATGAGAATACGCTGCAGGATATTTGCCTTAACCAGGTGCCGCCGGGCAATAGCGTTACGTTTGAAGTATCTGCAGATAAGCCGGTGCCATTTGACAGTCTTACCGCTGTTAGATGTGCACCAGATACCCTGCAACTGGTGTTTAGCAAAAAAATAAGGTGTACTTCCATTGCTGCGGATGGCAGCGATTTTACCGTTACTGGTACAAATGCTGTAACCGTTGGTAAAGTTTTTGCGAACTGCGATGCTGATGGTTATTCCAATGTAGTGTATATAAAGCTTGCATCACCTATATACAGGGCCGGCAATTACCAGGTTACCCTTGTAACCGGCAGTGATGGCAATACGATAATTGACGAATGTAATCTTGAAACACCGGCAGGTGCAACATTACGGTTTAGTACTAAAGACACTGTATCATCCGTTTTTGCATCCGGCGTTATGCTTGGCTGCAAACATGATACCATTGCCCTGCAGCACAATGGCAATAATGGTGTAACCAACTGGCTTTGGACATTTGACGATAAGGTAATGTACACTACTCAAAACGTAACCAGGATATATTCCGACTACGGTACAAAATCTGTTAAACTGGTGGTGAGTAACGGTTTTTGTGCTGACTCTACGGAGCAATCTTTTATACTGGATAACGAATTAAAGTCGCAGTTTACATCACCATCGGTACTTTGCCCGGAAGACAAAGCCATATTTGTTGACAGCAGTGTTGGAAAAATAACGGCCTGGAACTGGTATTTCGGCAATGGCAGCACCAGTAATACCGAAAACCCTGTCCCGCAGCAGTATCCTGTTTCAACAAGAACAAGATATTATTCCATACAGCTTGTTGTTGCAAATAATGTTCCGTGTTACGACACAAGCTATAAACAATTACAGGTGCTGTACAATTGTTATATAGCAGTACCTACAGCCTTTACCCCAAACGGCGACGGCACCAATGACTACCTGTATCCACTGAATGCCTATAAGGCAAAAGATCTTGAATTTAGGGTATATAACCGGTGGGGACAGCAAGTGTTTGAAACAACAGACTGGACAAGAAAGTGGGATGGCAACATTAACGGCATTCCGCAGGCAAGCGGCGTATATGCCTGGTACCTTAGTTATACAAACACCGACACCGGGCTAAAGTATTTTCAAAAAGGTACTACCGTGCTAATAAGATAAATCTGCCCCCAAAAGATAACAGTAAGCTATAAAGGCTGCCCGGGAGAGCAGCCTTTGCAAAAGTTTTTATGTAAGTTCCAGGATTATTAAAGAAGCTTGATCATGATGTTGCGGTACCAAACATTGTTACCGTGGTCTTGCAGGGCAATATGCCCCTTTTTAAAAGTGCCAAAATCAGGCCATTGCTTAAACTTACTATTAGCCACCATAGTTTTCCAGTTAGCGTCCCACATGGTAGTTGTTACTACATTAACACCATTAAGGAAAAACTTAAGGCTGCCATTGTTGCAAATTATTTCCGCCTTATTCCATTCACCCACGGGCTTAACATTGTCAGGCCCCTGTATAAGATCGTACAGGTTGCCTGCCCTATGCTTGGGTATTTTCCCATCGGGGTGCTTGTCATTATCCAGCACCTGCATTTCAGGGCCGGTCATATAAGTATCTTCATATTTGGGGTCTTCAGCCACGTCAAATATCACGCCGCTGTTACCGCCTTCTGAAATCTTCCACTCATATTTCAGGTCAAAATTCCCATATTCGCCGTCGGTAACAAGGTCACCTCTGCCTTCTTTGGCTGAAGGATCAAGATGCAGGGTACCGTTTTCTGCTTTCCACGCAACGCCGGCAGTTTTTTGAAGGTAGGTATGCCAACCTGAAGTTGACCTTCCATCAAAAAGGTTAATCCACGCATCTCCGTCACCTTTTTTAACAGGCGAAAATGCTAATAAGCCCGCGGCAAACGCGGTACACAAAAGGTATTTCATACAAAAATAATTTGGCTGCTGCAATATTTGCAGCGCAGTTAAATAAAAAGTATTACCGTTACTGGTTTTTAAGAAGCAGTATATATTTAACTATCTGCTTTGCAGAATCTAACGCCAATGCAGGGTGAGGGGTCATTTGAGTAGCGCCCCAAACACCACTTCCGCCGCTGATTATCTTGTGTGCCAGGTAGTCA
>DASZUX010000240.1:0-5877 GCA_035547455.1 Chitinophagaceae bacterium | reverse complement strand
CCATGCAGAAAATGGTAATAAGCAAAACACTGAAAGATTTTGAGGAACTGCTTGATGATAATATGTTTGTGCGCATACACAAATCCTACATTGTAAACATCACCTATATAAAGGAATACTCGACCGCCGATGGCGGTATTGTTAAAATGGCCGATGGCAACCAGTGGAGTATAAGCCGCAGGCAGCTTGATTACTTCCTGGAGAAGATGAAAAACAGCAGCCTTATGTTTGGGCGGTAATGTTTGGTCGCTTGCGGGTTATTATTATCTTTAGCTTTATGCGTTTTACCTTTGTTATAAGCTTTGTGTGTGCAGTATTGCTGTGCAGTGCGCAGCAGCCGGAATATACAGCGTTTACGGTGCGCGAAGGATTGCCAAGCAATAATGTTTACCGCTGTGTTGAAGATGATAAGGGCTTTTTGTGGATTGCCACCGACGCAGGCATTGCCCGGTTTGACGGGCGGCATTTCCAGGTGTTTACTACAAGGGAGGGATTGCCTGATAATGAAGTGCTTGAAGTTACCAAAGAAAATGATGGCCATATCTGGATAAACTGCTTTAAGCAAAGCCCTTCATATTTTGATGAAGAAAAAAACAGGTTTTCCAATCTTTTAATTGATTCTACGCTTGCGGGCATCATGCGGTCTACTACTATGACGACGCTTTTCCCGCTTCGCCCGGGCGGGGTTATGTACCAGAACCAATACGGGTCGTTTATATTAAGAAACAGGCAGGTTGCGGTACAAACAACCACGCCCGCTGCTGATGCCTTTATAGTTAAGCAGGATGCTGACGGGCTGCAGGTAAGATACGGTACACACCTGGTTGATAGCGTACATAGGGTATTCAAGTCATATATTTTTACTGTAAGGGATAATAAGAATGTTGACAGTGTGGAGCTGAGCCGGAATGTTGCAAACGATTTTCCAATACCTGTTACAAACGGCGAGGATTTTTACAATTTTTACCCGCAAAGGCTGATGTTTTATAAGCTAAGCAACATACATGCCGCGCCCCTGCATTTTACAATTGATTCCGCAACGGTACCTGAAAGTTTTATTTTTTACGGATTTACAGGCAATTGGATGGCATTGTATAGTTATAGGGGAAAGATTTTTGTATATGATATACAAACACTGCGGTTACAGTTTACCCTTGGGGGCAACTACCTGCCCCAGGCATTTTATAAAGACAGTCACAACAATTATTGGGTTTCAACCATCGACAAAGGGCTGCTGCTGTTTAAAAATGAAAGCATACAAAGAAAAAAACTGCCCGCCGGGTTTACCAATACATTTTTTTTAAGCGTTAGCCACACACCTGGCGGAAATGTACTTGCCGGCAATTTAAACGGCCAGGTGGTTGAATTTGCCGGTACCAAAACAATTGTGCACAAGGTGTGGCACAACGATTCACTTTTAAACAGGCAGAGAAAGATTTTATTTTCTCACAACAAAGTACTTACATTTTCGGAAAACGGCATATTTGCAGATTACAAACGGCGTATTAACGATGGAAGTGTTTTTGTGTTTGGCAAAACTGCCACCCAGCTAAACGACAGCATTATTATAGCAGCATTGAGCAGTGGTTTGCGAAAACTGAATGTTATTACTGAACAAACAAAAGTAATTCCTAATGGCCACACCAGGGCAACTGCACTTGCTACTGCAGCCAACAATTTTTTCTATTGGGGTTCAACAGACGGGCTGTACCGCTATGATTATAACAATCAAAAATTTTGGCACCTGGGCGGCAGCAACCTGCTGTCAGAAAGGGTAACCGGCCTGTGTGTTTCGCCTGACAGCATAGTGTGGATGGCCTCTGCAGGCAATGGTATTGTTGGCCTTAGGCACGACACGGTAGCCTTTCATATTACCACAGATGAAGGTTTGATAGGGAACGACGCACGTTGTGTTACCCTGGGCCGTCCCGGGCAGTTATGGGTAGGCACTTCATCCGGCATCAGTATAATAAATTACACGCCTGGCAGCGGCAGGTTACAGTTTAACATTCAGAATATTTCTGTAAATGACGGCCTTACCAATAATGTGGTGAATGAAATGATGTATTACCGCGATACTATATATGCTGCAACTACTGACGGGTTGAGTGTTATACCGGCAGGTATCTCACTTCCACAGTTTAATATTCCTGTACAACTGGTGAGCATGAGTATTAACCAGCGCGATACCATTATCTCCTCCGCCTATAACCTGCCGTACAACCAGCGTAATATTCAAATGCAACTGGCTGGTATTGAGCTGGGGGGGCATCTTAAAAACCTGCAGTACACTGTAGATAAAAACAGTAACTGGGTTACGCTTGACCAAAACATTCTTGCCCTGCAGCTTAACAGCGGCAATCATATTGTACAGGTAAGAGCTGTAGATGTAAACGGTAACATAAGTAATAAAATATTAACGCTGCAGTTTTTTATAGCTACCCCCTTCTGGAAGGCGGTTTGGTTTTGGGTAACTACGGCAATTGTGCTGCAATTGGGTATGCTGTACTTCCTTAACAGGTGGCTTAAGAAGAAAAGGGAAGCAAGGCTTGCAGGCGAAGTAGCAATTATTCAAACCGCTGCGCTGGAGCAGCAGGCATTTACCTCGCTGCTTAACCCGCATTTTATGTTTAATGCCCTTAACAGCATCCAGCATTATATAAACCTGCAGGACAGGAAAAATGCCAACCGTTATCTTAGCGATTTTGCATCGCTGGTAAGAAAAAGTTTTGAGGCGTCGCAAAAATCATTTATATCGCTGGAGGAGGAGCTTGAGAATATAAAGATTTACCTGCGGCTGGAGCAGGTGCGTTTTAGTGGGCGGTTTAGCTATGAAATAAATATTGATGAAAACACAGATGTTGATAAATGGATGATACCTGCTATGATGCTGCAGCCCTTTTTGGAAAATGCGCTGCTGCATGGTATTATGCCATCGTTACAACCCGGTAAAATTGATATTGATATAAAAGAGATGGGCAAAACACTTTTGCTTACTATAACCGATAACGGCATCGGCATTGTTAACAGCAAGGCGCTAAAGGATAGCACAGGCCATAAAAGTCTTGGCATGGAGCTGATACAAAAGCGGGTGGATGCCCTTAACCGTTTCAGCCACAATGCTATTCATGTACATTTCTCTGTTCCATATCCCGGTACGCAAAACCCCGGCGTACGTATAGCTATGGTTGTTGAAGAGGGTTTGTATTATGCCTGGTTAAGCGCTCAAAAATCATAAGGCTTTTTCGGTGCTGGGGCGCACCGGTGTAATATGGCTGGCAGGCACCGGCCGGGTTATTTGGCTGGTTATAATAATGCAAAAACCAGTAAACCCACAAAATTTTCACAAACAAACGGCGTTTACAAAAATTGGTGTAATTCTTGCCTACATTCGCGTACCGGCGTTATGCCAAACTTATTTACTGCATGAAAAAAGTTATAAAATACCTGTGGCGCACATTTTTTATTGTGCTTGGTCTTTTTATTATGCTTATTCTTTTTGCCGATTGGGGTGTTTTTGGCAAAATGCCTTCTATCGAAGAACTGCAAAACCCTACGGCCTCGCTGGCCAGCCAGGTATATGCTGATGACGGTACCATTATGGGTAAATATTACCTGGAAGATCGCCTGAACGTTGACTATAAAGATATTAGCCCGTACATAATAAAAGCACTGGTTGCTACCGAGGATAAACGTTTTTATGAACACAGCGGTATTGACCCCCACCGTATGCTTACCGCTATACTTGCCCTTGGTACACATGGCGGCGCCAGTACCATTACCATGCAAACAGCAAAAAACCTGTTTACTGATAACTGGGGTACAAACAACGTGTTGCTGCGCAGCCTGCAAAAAATAAAAGAAGCAATTATAGCGGTAAAACTGGAACGCAACTTTACCAAGGAAGAAATTATTGCACTGTACCTTAACACCGTTGCCTTTAGCGACAATGTATATGGCATACGCAATGCCTCAAAAACTTTTTTTCAAAAGGAGCCTGACGTGGTTAATATACAGGAAGCTGCCATGCTGGTAGGTATGGTAAATGCTCCTACATTGTATAACCCGCGGCGTAACCCTAAACAGGCGCTTGACAGGCGCAACCTTGTAATAAATATGATGCAGGGCAGCGGCTATGTTTCAAAAGAAGTAGCCGACTCGGTAAAGCGCATACCTAATGATATAAGCCGGTATAGAAAGCTGGACGAAACTGCCGGGCTTGCCCCTTATTTCCGTATGGTGCTGGGCGAAGAAATGAAAAAATGGTGCAAGGAGCATAAGAAGAGCGACGGGACATCTTATGACCTGTACAAAGACGGGTTGAAAATTTATACCACCATCAACCCGCGCATGCAGCTATACGCCGAAGAAGCTGTTGGCAAGCACATGGCTTATATGCAAAAAATATTGAACCAGCAAAGCAACATAAAAAACGGCAGCGTTTGGAAGAAATACGGCAATGTGCTGAATGCGGCCATGCGGCAGAGCGACCGATGGCGCAATATGAAAAAAGACGGTGCGAGTGATGAAGATATACGTAAGAGTTTTTACGAGAAAACACACATGAAGGTATTTGCCTGGAATAAAGACCGTTTTACAGACACGGTAATGACACCCTATGATTCAATAAAATATTGCAGGCAAATGCTGCAGGCTGGTTTTATGGCGATGGACCCCCTTAGCGGCGAGGTAAAAGCCTGGGTGGGTGGTATTGATTTCAAAACCTATAAGTTTGACCACGTAAACATTAACACCAAACGCCAGGTGGGCAGTACCATAAAGCCTTTGCTGTACAGCCTTGCTATTGAAAAAGCAGGCTTTACACCCAACAGCATGGTAGTGGATGAGCAGCAGAATTTTACCGGCTATGGTAACGTACCGGCAACCACCACCACCTGTACCGGTGCTACCATACCTATGAGCGAAGCGCTTGCCTTGTCCCGCAACTGTGCCACCGCTTATATTATGAAGCAGTTGGGCGACGGCGCCGCCAGCGCAAAAAAATTCATACAGTTTTTAAAAGACTGCAGTATGCAGACGGACATACCGGAGTACCCATCCATTTGCATAGGCAGCGCCGAAATATCCCTGTATGAAATGATGCAGGCTTACAGCATGTTCCCGGGACGCGGTTTTACTGTTAAGCCCATGTATATAACCCGTATTGAAGACAAAAACGGCAATACACTGCAAACAAACGTGCCGCAGCGTAAGGAGGTTATCAGCGATGTTACCGCCTACTCCGTAATAAACATGATGCAGGGTGTAATTGAGTTTGGCACGGGCCGGCGCATGCGCAGTTATGGTGTGGATGGTGAAATTGCCGGTAAAACAGGTACCACTAACGACAACAGCGACGCATGGTTTATGGGGTACACCCCGCAGTTGCTGTGTGGTGTATGGACAGGCTGCGACGACAGGTTTATACGCTTTAACAGCACCGAACTCGGACAGGGTTCTTCGCTGGCATTGCCTATATGGGCATATTTTTACGCAAAAGCTTCAGCGGATAAAAACCTTGCTATTGATACCAAATCAACTTTCGTGGCGCCGGAAATGATGAATAATAATTTTAACCAGGACTGGATTAACAGTGTACCGGAAAACCTTGGTGCCGAAGGGCACGATATAGGCAACGGCAGTGCAGACCAGTACGGCGATACTATTCCGGCCAATTTAAAACCGCAGGATATGACGCCTGAAAGCCAGTTGCCACAATCACAGCCCAATGTGCCGCCCACCAATAATAACAATAAATCTTCTGTGCCACCGCCTGCGCAACAGCCTAAAGCCGTAATGCCCAAAAAGCCGGGTGTGCACCGTTAAGCAGTGGTGCAGGTTGCAATAAAAGGGCGCTTTGCCTAACTTTGCCTGCTT
>DASZUX010000239.1:0-2500 GCA_035547455.1 Chitinophagaceae bacterium | reverse complement strand
GCCCCTGCCACAGGCTATGTACAAGTGTGCGGCTTATAGCCTGCATAAGTGTATTGCCAGCTAAAAACATACGGTAGTTTTTTGTAGTTTATTCTTTGTCCAGCCTGTTAAGCAAATCTTTTATTGCCTGCAATTCTTTTTTTGATGCTTTTTTGTTGCCCAACAATTGTAAAACAAGACTGCCCGCACTGCCGTTATACATGTTGTCAACAAACTTATCCAGCAGCATGCCCTTCATCTTCTGCTCGTCCATGGCGGCACTGTACACGTGCTTCATGGCCGATTCATCCCTTACCAGTAATTCCTTTTCAGTCATTATCTGCATAAGCTTAAGGGTGCTGGTGTAATGCACTTCGCGCTTTTCTTCATTCAGCACGTCGTTTACAAACCGCACGGTTGAAGGCCCGTGCTTCCATAACACCTGCAGTATCTCAAGCTCACTTTTGGTAGGCTCCTGCTTTTTGGATGTGTCTTTGCTTTCCTTCATAAACCAAAGGTAGGAAAAATTTCGTACGAACAAATTTTTACTTGTTTTTCCTCAAAATTTTTCACGGGTTTAACTAATCGTTTACTTATTAACATTGCCTGCCTAAAATGCAGTATTTTCACCGCTGCTTAGTATAAACTATCTCTTCTCTCACAAAAAAGATGCGCTGCATTATGAAAAAATTCTTTTTGCTGCCGGTTTGCCTGCTGGGTTATATGCTTGCTTTCTCGCAAAGTGATATTGCCATTATACCGCAACCGGTTATGCTAACAAAAGGCACAGGTATGTTTACCCTGCCGTCACATATTATCATCGAGGCGGGCGATGCACAAGGTCTTGGCGAAACAATTAATTCCCTGAAACAGCATTTGTCGGTGCCAACCGGGTATTCCGTTACCACTTCTTTGTCTAAAGTAACACCTTCAACCATCAGGCTGAGCATTAACAAAACTGTTGATGCTGCATTGGGTAACGAGGGGTATCACCTGTCGGTTACTCCCAAACAGGTAACAATTACTGCAAACAAACCTGCGGGCTTATTTTATGGCGTGCAAACATTCTATCAGCTACTGCCGGCGGCAATTGAAAGCAGCGCTAAGGCCGGCGATGTTAAATGGCAGGCGCCCTGCGTTGAAGTTACCGACTACCCGCGTTTTGGTTGGAGAGGGCTGATGCTGGATGTGTCGCGCCACTTTTTTACAAAGCAACAGGTAAAGGATTTTATTGACCAGATGGTGAAATATAAATACAACCTGCTGCACATGCATCTTACAGATGATGAAGGCTGGCGTATTGAAATAAAAAGCTTGCCCAGGCTAACCAGCGACGATGCTACAAAGCGCGTGCATAAGGAGGGTTATTTCGGAACTTTCTCGCCGCCAACACCCGACGAGCCACGCACTGAAGGAGGCTTTTATACACAGGATGATATAAAGGAACTGGTGCAGTACGCTAAAAACAGGTTTGTTGATATTATGCCTGAAGTGGATATACCGGGTCACAGCCTTTCGGCAATAGTAGCCTATCCTGAACTTTCATGCACGCCCGGTGCTGACAAGTATAAAATAATTTCAGGCGAACCCTTTATGGATTGGCCTGGCCCCGTTGCACGTATTGACAATACGCTTTGCCCGGCCAATGAAAAAGTGTACCCGTTTTTAGATAAAGTATTTGGCGAAATAGCGCAGCTTTTTCCCTTTCCCTACATTCATGTCGGGGGAGACGAATGTGCCAAGAATTTTTGGGAGAAGAGCGATGAAATAAAGGCATTGATGCAGCGTGAAAACCTGAAGACCATGGAAGAAGTGCAAAGCTATTTTGAGAAAAGAGTGGAAAAGATTGTGGAAAGTAAAGGTAAACGGGTAATAGGCTGGGATGAAATTTTGGAAGGCGGTCTTGCCCCAGATGCAGCAGTAATGAGCTGGCGCGGCATACAGGGCGGCATTGCTGCTGCCAAAATGCAGCACGAAGTGGTAATGAGCCCTACTACATACGCCTACCTTGATTATATGCAGGGTGACCCTATTATTGAGCCCCATGTATATGCTACCCTGCGTTTAAAAAAGGCATACGAATTTGAGCCGGTGCCTGATGGCGTTGACCCGAAATATATTAAAGGAGGCCAGGCTAATATGTGGACTGAGCAGGCGTTTAATGTACGCCACCTTGAATATATGATATGGCCACGCGCAGAAGCCACAGCCGAATGTGTATGGAGTCCGAAAGAAGCCAAGAACTGGGACAATTTTGCGTGGAGAGTGGAAAAACAATTTCCACGTTTTGATGAGGCACAGGTAAAATATGCCCGAGCCATGTTTGACCCCGCATTTGATGTGAAAAAAGATGCTGATGGTAAACTGGTTATAACCTTAACCAACGAAGTAAACGGGCTTGATACTTACTATAGTTTTGACAATTCATTCCCGGATAATTTTTATCCCAAATACACACAGCCCGTTACACCCCCCAAAGACGCTGTAATGATGAAGGTGGTTACTTACCGAGGTAACCAGC
>DASZUX010000238.1:0-2084 GCA_035547455.1 Chitinophagaceae bacterium | reverse complement strand
TACCTGGTATATAAAAACCTATTTTATGCAAAAACAAATGGAAACCACCGCGATAAAACTTGACGAGATGGCCACCCTCTCGCAAATTCTTGAAAAACTTCGTTTAAAGAAAATGGATAACGAGTTCAGGTGGCAGGATGGATGCTTTACCGCAGGCAAAGGCAAACAATATAGTCCAGAAGACCTTACCATTATTAAAACATACCGTTTTGAGGGGGAATCCGACCCTGCAGACTCATCCATATTGTACATTATTGAGGCTAAAGATGGCCTTAAAGGTTACAGCCTCGACGCTTATGGTGTTTACAGCAGCCACGAAGATGAAGAAGGTTATGACAACTTTATTCGTAAATTAAACGTGGAAGACAGGGATGAACAACTAATTTTTGAACTGTAGGGCAGTATGCCACCCGTAAACGAATAACATTATCATGAAAAAGTCACCAAAAAAAAGCACACATGAACAGCATCAGCAAGAACCTGAAAAAAATAATGAGGAAGGAAAAGATTTTGCGCATTATCCACCTGCTCCTGCAGAGCAGGTAAAACCACCGGCACATAAAGAGAAAAAACATGATGCCCGGCAAAGCAGCGGCGGAATAAATAATGAAATACCATCTTCCGCGCCTGGTACCGGGCTGGAAAGGATAGTAAATGCCAGTAATAAAATTGTGAATGAAACGGATGAAGGGTATTCTGACGGTTCGGGTGGCGGTTTTGAAGCCACCGAACAGGTGAATGAATGAAACACCTTCTATAACCATTCATTTTTAACTGGTTATAAAAACGGCACAAAACTTGCCTTTGGTATATTAAAATAAAAAACAACCATGGCAAGGCATTCACATAAAAGAGTTTACAGCCATTCATCTGTTACGGGCTTAATACTTTCAACAGCTACATTAGCGCTGCTGGCATTTATTAAAATATGCTCGTGGCTTATTCATATACATTAATTTTTTAACACTTAAACAGCCGCGCAAACAAAAAGGTGAGGCAGCATAAAGCTGTATCACCTTTTTGTTTATTGGCTAAGTTATTGTAAGATATAGGTTATTGCAACGGCATTATTATTTTACCTGGTCAGCTTGTGCGCCTGTTCTTGGGCGTAAATGGTTCATACGTTCTTTTTGCATGCTTTCCAGCTTGCTTTGCTGCCCGGGGGTAAGTATGCTTTTCATTTGCTCTTTCTGCCGGGCAAAAATCTCTTTTACCTTTTCCCTTTTTTGGGCCGGTAGCAGTGTGCTGTCGCTACGAAGGGTTTTAAGCTCTGCCTGCGTATTCTGGCGCTGGCTTTTTATTTTAGCCACCTGGTCGTCGCTCAGGCCAAGGCTGCTTTTCAACTGCTGCAGGTTGGCTGCTCCCATTTTTTGCATACGGCCTTTCATTTTCTGCCGCCTGTCGGCCATCAGCTTTTTCTGGTCATCGGTAAAAACACTGTTAACCTTTTGGCGATGATCTTTTTGCAAAGCGGCCAATTGTGTTTTATACTCGCCCAGTGTAATGCTGTTGTTGCTTTGCAGGGTATTTAGTTGTTTGCGGTAATCATCGTTAATGGTCTTCATTTGCGTTTTTTGGTCATCGGTTAATTGTATGCCCCGCATGGCATTTTGCCTTGCCGCCGGCCGCATGGGCATGTGCCTGCCTGCAAACCCGTGGCGGAATGTTGTATCGGCTTTCTGTGCCGATGCCAGCCCCGCTAATAGAAAAAGCGCGGAAAATAGTGTGATTAATCTTTTCATACATTCATATTTAATTCGCATATATTGACCTACGAAAATCTTCATGGTTTAATGCGGGCAGGTTCAATAGGCGAAATAGCTTTATTTATGGATGAATTACCAAATAAAGCGGCCTGCGCAGTACTTGCACAGGCCGCTTTAAATATTTACCCGGCTGTTTTATAACCGTTTAGCTTTTTGCATCTGCAATGGCGGCATCAATATCAGTCAGCTCATTACCCATAAAGGTTATATTGCCATCCCTGTTAATAATAAATTTATCAGGTATAAAATCAACCTTATAATCGGGGGCAACTTTGTTGTCTATGTCAAGCAGTACATGAAAGGTGTACTTATTATCGG
>DASZUX010000237.1:0-12374 GCA_035547455.1 Chitinophagaceae bacterium | reverse complement strand
CTTACCATAAGAAAGATCGGGAAGTTTCTTCCAGTCGTTCAGCAAGGCATTATATGCCCACACATCTTTTTTAAACCGCGTGCCATCTTCACCGGTGGCAACAATACCCAGTTTATTCATGCCGAAGCTTACGGCGAGATCCCTGGGACCGCCGCCAAGGCTTGCCCGTTCTTTCCATTGTAAACTTTTTGTATCCAGTTCCCATAGATCACCCAGTGTTTTATCGTTGCTCGTTGCATCATAGCCAGTACCAATATAGGCATTGCGACCGATAACAAAGCTTACGGCTCCGCCCCGTGGCTGCCCGGGAAAATCACCTGTTGATGTCCATGTGTCATGTGCTATATCATATTTCCAGCCGTCGGTAACAAACCGGTAGTTGTTGTTTTCACCGCCAATAATGTAAAAAGTATTGTTCGCCGTAAAACTGGCTTCTCCAAACCTTGGCTGACCTTTAAAATTATTTTTCTGTGTCCAGGTATCGGCATTTGCATCATACAACCAGATATCTCCCGCAGACCTGCCCGTGGCGGTAACAACGCCAAGACCTGCAATGGCGATACTGTCATTGCTCAGCGCAAACGATTCTCCCACCGTAGCTGCCGGGAAATCTTTTTTCCTCGTCCATGTGTCTGCTGGCGGGTCGTAACACCAGATCCCTTTTTGAAAATAGCCGACAGAATCAAGCCCAAAGCCAACATATCCTTTACCATGCAATGCAAAAGCATGTGCTGCATTTAAACCGGTATTCGGCATATCTGCTTTTCTTTTCCATGTATTTTTAAGCGGGTCATATTCCCACAGGTCTTTCAGCACAATGCCATTGGCGCCGTCACCACCGGTTATATAGGCTTTCCCATGTACTACAAACGCGGTTGCTGATTGTCGCCCCACCACAGGCATACTGGCCATTTGTGTCCAGGCATTATGCAGTGTATCATATTGCCACAGATCATTATTAGATGCGCCGTCATAACCAAAGCCATAAGAATACCCGGTGCCGATATATCCTTTGCCATACAGGCTAAATGCAACGGCATACTTGCGGCCGCTTACGAGGTTATACAGCGATTTCTTTTGCATCCATGTGCCGGGTTGTGCTGCCAGCCGCACAGCGCCGGTCAACACAACCATAAAAAAAATAAGTGTGCATTTTTTTTTCATAAACAAAATTTTATTGATGGAGGTGAATGTGTAAGCTATCCAGGTCGCTGGCAGAAATGGCGGGCGGCATTTCATGCCGTTTTAATTTAAAGAGCATCAGCCTTGCTGTTTTTATGGCATCTGTTTTACAGGTAAAACCCTGGTTACCTGGTACAGCAGGAATAAACGGCTGGTGAATAAAAACCGTTTTACCGATCAGGATGTCAAATCCGTACACCTTATTCCCTGCCGGAAAAATACGATACGTAGTGTCTTGCGTAAAACGATGCAATTCCCTGTTGGGCCGAACAGGATATGCGGCTGAAAAAAGAATGCCTGCGGGAAAAGTAAAAATAAAAAGCAGCGGTATATATTTCTTCATATGCAGAGACCGTGATTTTAAATAAAGCAATGTTGTTGGCGCTTACGACAACAATTGCTGTAAAACCCGAATCGCTGTTTTTGAATATTATACTGAAGTATGAAAAATGATTACCCGACCTGGTAAACGGCAGGGTAAAGCTGTTGAGCCCTATCTTTCTGTTAGGTTCAACGACAGGCTGTGTATAAAACCTGTTTACGGGCATAGCAAAACGCACGTCTCTTATCAAGGCGCGATGCTGACAATAAAATAAGCTTTAAACCTAATGAAGACAATTGTCACTTTCCAGGCAGGCTAATTTACTTTTTCGAGTTTTCGTATCCGGTTGTTATGGGAATCAGAAACGTAAAGATTTCCTTTCTTGTCAACTACTATATCCGAAGGATTATAAAATTTGGCACTTTTACCGTCTCCGTCGGCAAATCCCGCAGCGCCCGTTCCCGCTATTGTAGTAACCGTTCCATCCGGTGTTATTTTCCTGATGGCATTATTGCTGCCGTCCACCACAAATACGTTTCCTGAGGCATCAGTTGCCAAGCCTGCAATGTTATTAAACTGCGCATCGCTTCCCTTACCATCCCTGAACCCGATATTCCCGGCACCTGCAAAAACCGTGGCTACCCCGTCAGGGGTTATCTTTTTTATCAGGTTATTGCCATTGCCTGTAACATAAATATTTCCATCATTGTCAACCGCAATTGCCGCCAGGTATCCGCCACTCGCACTGCCATTTGAAGGAAACCCTGTATTGTCAGTTATATTCAATGTGCTTACTACTGCAGCGGGGGATACTTTACGTATTTTGAAGTAATATTGCATGTCATAGTCAGGCACGTAAATATTATTCCCGGCATCAATTGCCATTTTCGCGATAAGATTAAACCGCGCACTTGTATCAGCTCCATCTTTAAAATCAACATCCAATGTTCCTGCAAATATTTCGCTTTTCAGAGGGGACTCAACTTTGCGGATAAAGCTGTAATCTATAACATACATGTTATCGTTGCCATCTATTCTTAACCCGTAAATATTACCGTATTCTAACCCAACCGAATCATGAACATCCCTGCCGGCATAAGTAGTTACTTTTCTTCCGGGGGTAATTTTGCGGATATTAAAATTAAACAGGTCTGCTACAAAAAGATTTCCATGGCTATCAAAAGCAATACCTGTAGGGTAATGAAACTGTGCAGACGTTGAATCACCATCTTGTGTGCCTGTTTCCCCTGATCCCGCAAAAGTACTCACCATCCATTTTTCCGGTGTCGCAGTGGTATCGGGTGGGGTTACCGGTGAATTATTCTGTTTACTACAGGAAATAAAAGTAAAGCTTGCTAAAAGTATAAGAGAAGCTGAGAGCAGGTATCGGTGGATCATTTTAAGCAGATTTAGAATTGATCTAATAAAAAACAACGCTATAAAACTAAATATTGGCGTTCTTATTGTATCGACACCGTATTTTCTAACGATAAGAACAGAATTCTGTATTTCTTACCCATTAAGTTAGGAACAAAGGAAGTCTGCAAATAGCCCTGCTACAAACTAAAGTTGGTTTCCCGTTCCCTTCTATCATTTCAACTACTCTCCCGCAGCCACCACCTTCAACCCATATAATTTAGGATGCACGGACGGCTGATGGCCTTCAAAAGAATTTACTTTCAGCAATGCGATCCACGGCTGACCGGGTAGTACCATCCGTAATGTGCAGGGTTTTTTATAATCTTTTACTATGGCATACACAGCACTCTCTACGCTTTCAGTACGCAATCCCTGGTCTTTGCCCACATTGCCATACAGCAACACCAGCTCAAAATAATAATCGGTGATAAGCCTGTTAAGTTTTTTTATAGTGCCTGCATGTACCGGTATGGTTACTATCACTTCATGGCGGGTTTGCGTTGCAGTAATTTGCTCTTGTAAAAGCTGCTCCAGCGGGTACTCTTTTTGAAAATCAAAATCATTTAAATACTGTAGTGACAATTGTCCCTTTTCACTCAAACTCTTACGAAACAGTGCAGATATCCTGGCGTTCAGTCGCCCCGTATGCAGTCCGTTCATATACGGTTGAAGCTTTCTCATAACACGGCTTGCAGCAGGTGCACTTATTTTCATACGCGCTATACTTTCAGTATACGCGGCATTCACTTTTGCCTTTTTAAGCGTACCCCGTTTTAGACGCCAGTAACTTCCTTCTTTGGTAACGACTAATATATAACTGCCGGGTCGCGGGTTGGGTGGCGCTTGTCCTTTTTTGTACATTGTCATAAGCCGGGTTTGGTTACAAAAATAAAATTTATACTTGACTTATACCCGACATATACTTGCCATATACCTGACTTATACCTGGGTGAAACCTTGTTACCTCCATATAAACGGTATGATAAAGCCAATGCAACACCTGGAGATCACCTGTTCTGCTGTCGTTGTTTACCGCTGCCGTTGTTGGTCGCCGGCAACCAATTCCTAATATTATAATGCGCTAAAAAACCAACGCATCCTTCCTTTCAGATAAAAGAAATTGTTCAAATCAAATGTTAGAAGAAAAGAAACTAAGTATCCACACAACGCTGCATTTAACCTGGAATATGCGCACGAATAATTTAATTCCTACTAATTTGGTAGGAATTAAAAAAACCGTTTATTTTGACCTTGAAAATGTAGCTATCGGTGATTTTTACAATAGCTAACTATAAAGTGATTGTCTATAAGGTGACGAGGCGTTATTGTTATAATATGCATTACTGATTCCTTACCCGTTAAAGGTACAGCGATTGTCTTCCGATGAAATTGAGTGAAAACTATTTCTCAATAACTAAATTTTTTTATTATGCGATGCAGATACATATAAAAATAAAATAGCCGGATACTTTGGAAGTAGTTCCGGCTTCATAAAAAAGGCTGATGCAAATAATTAACAGAAGCAATGCGCTTTCTGCACCTTATTTATTTAAATAAAAATACTAATAAATTATACAACGGCTGAATATAAAGTAATAAAGGACCCTACGGATCCCTTTTAATTCTCTCACTGAAAAACAAAAAAATGAGTACACAAAATTTCAGCAAACTACACATTGTGCTTGCCGTTTACGGACTTAAAACGGTAACTGAAAACATTCAAAATCTTATCACACAGGAACAGCCTGGCGAGCTCCGGTTTACGGTCAACAATAAAGTAATAGGAGAGGATGGCTGGTTGGGTCAGAAAAAATCGATCATGATCATATACAATTATGATGATGGCGATCTGCACCTCGTTGCGGGCAAGGAAGGTGATATCATAAACATTAACCCATACGTTTATAAAGCCACAAAGCCGCTGTACCGAAATGCAGTAACAAACAATGCTGGTCTTACGGTTTTAGCAGCAACATATGGCCCGGAGGATGTTACAGAAAAAGTGCAGGAATTAATATCACCTTATAAAACGGCTTACTTCAGGGCTGATAATTCAATATTTGAAGATACATGGTTTGGTGTGGCAAAAACGCTGGTGGTAGTGTTGGGCGATGCCCGGGAAATATATGCAGTGGAAGTATTTGCAGAACGTGAATCCTGTTATATCGATCTCAACGATGCAGTGCCAATGTTTTTTTAGTGTTAGGAAAGGCACAATCGTAACTTTATGCAGAATATCCCCGGCAATTGTTTCATCGAAATTTTTTGCCGGGCTTATGAACACTATCACTGCTTAAATAATACATGAAAAAGCCAACATTCAGGGAAACACTCAGGTTCTGGACAAAACTTGGCTTTATCAGCTTTGGTGGACCCGCAGGGCAGATCGCCATCATGCATGAATACCTCGTTGAGAAAAAGAAATGGATAAGTGAAAGCAGGTTCCTGCACGCCTTAAACTATTGCATGATCCTGCCCGGACCAGAGGCGCAGCAACTGGCCACCTATATCGGTTGGCTGCTCTATGGCATTCGGGGCGGTCTCGCAGCAGGTATATTGTTCGTTTTACCTTCAATGTTCATCCTGCTCGCACTTAGTATCACCTATGTCTCCTTTGGAAATATTCCCTGGATTTATGCCATGTTCAACGGTTTAAAACCCGCCGTAGTTGCCATTGTTATACTGGCACTCATAAAGATCGGTAAACGGTCACTCATAAGCCCCTTTCATTATTTTGTTGCGCTGGCTGCTTTTATTGGTATCTATTTTCTTGGTCTTCCTTTCCCGCTCATTATTTTCGGTACGATCATACTGGCGCTATGTAGCCGCGCAGTGTTTCCAAAACTGTTTAAAAAGAACCAGCCTGCCGCAGCCAGCACGGATGCAGGTGAAAATGACTATTTTATCAATAAGCACACAGTCATCAAAAATGCGGGATTTAATGCAGCCCGCTTTTTCAAACAACTGGCAACGGCTGTTGCACTATGGATAATTCCCTTGCTGGTGTTTTATTTTTTTACGGCTGATTTTTCTTTCTGGAGTAACCTTTCTGTCTTCTTTACCAAAGCGGCGCTAGTAACTTTTGGCGGGGCATATGCCGTACTGCCTTATGTGGCGCAGGTGAGTGTACAAAAATTTGGCTGGCTTACCAATCTGCAAATGATAGACGGACTTGGATTGGGTGAAACAACACCGGGACCTTTAATTATGGTGCTCGCGTTTGTGGGCTTTATGGCGGGATACAACCATTTTGGAAGTTCCATTGCCATGGGCACTGCAGGGCTTTTGACCACCACCTTTTACACTTTTTTACCCTGCTTCTTTTTCATCTTTGCTGGTGCACCCATTATTGAACGTACACAACAAAACAAAAACATAAAAGACATACTTTCCGTGGTAACGGCGGCAGTGGTTGGCGTTGTGCTTAACTTAACCGTATACTTTGGAAAAGCAGTGATCTTTACGGGTGCTTTTTCGCTGGACGGTATTAACTATGTAATGCTTGGGTGGATGATCATTTCCTTTTTTGCCATGTACCGGTTTAAGATCGGTATGATCGCCTGGATTGGTATAAGCGCAATTTTCGGACTGGTGTATTATTTGCTGTTCGCTGCATAAAAATTGGAGCGCACACCAAATGAAAAGCTGTGTGGCACGTTGGCCCTTTCGCTCACAGCTTGCATGTGTCGTGTAATAATTTTCTCCTGTTGTTTGTCCCGGCCAACAAGAGAACAAAATCACAGGAATGCTTACCCTTCCTCCAACAGTGAACGGCTATCAGCTCGCAGCTAACATCTGACCTTTATTGCTTCGGCTGAAAATCAGGATGTCCGCATTGCCACATGGCAAATGCAAGTTGATTGGCAAAGTTTGTAAACGTTACGTTTTTATCTTCAGTGAAATGACCATTATCATAATTGATCTTCAGCAAAACAGGTTTACCTGATGCAGAAGCGTTTTGTAAAGCGGCAGCAAATTTTCCCGGCTGCCATGCAACAACACGCGGATCATTCCAGCCGCCTACACAAATCACGGCCGGGTATTTTGTGCCGGTTACTACATGTTGCACGCCGTCCATTTCATACAAAGCTTTACATTCAACACTGTCTTTTACCGTACCAAATTCAGGAACATTTACCGGCCCATTTGCACAAAACTCCAGCCGCATGGCATCGGCGCAACCCACATTACAAATGGCTGCGGCAAACAGATCAGGTCTTTCCGTAATGGCACGGCTGATCAAAATGCCACCTGCACTGGTTCCCATACCTGCAAGATGTTGTGGTGATGTATAACCTTTATCAATTAAATATTCCGCACAACTTATAAAATCCTTCCACGTATTCGGCTTTGTGGTTTTGTAACCTGCTTTGTACCATGCCTCGCCCTTTTCGCTTCCGCCACGTACGTGCGGTATGGCAACAACAACGCCTCTTACTGCAAGTGCATTTTCGAGCAAATTAAAATAAGGCGTCATGCTGATTCCGTAAGCGCCGTAACTGTCCATAAAACAAACATTCGAGCCATCCATCTTAATTCCTTTCTTATGAATAATGGATAGCGGAATCATAACACCATCATGACCTTTCACCGCTACTTCTTCTGAAACTAATTCCTGGTATGTTTTGGGATAAATGGCCGGTTTATTAAAATCGCTTGCCGTAAATGCATCCGTTTCTGCATTGTAATTAAATTCTGTATAAGGTTTCGTCCACGACGTAATACCAATTAAGCAATTGTTTGATTTGGTATCAAAACAGGTAACGCCCACCGTGCCGGGAAACGGAAGTTTTACATCCGTTGTTTTCTTTGTGGTGAAATTATATTTCTTAATAAAATTGTTGATGCCATCGCTGTAGGTGATGAATAAGTAATCTTTGCAATAGGCAAGGCTTTCAATGGTTTTGTTGGGATCCTGTGCGGCAATCGTTGTTGCATTGTTCCAGTCGGGATGTTGCAAACCGGTGGCAACCACTTTATAATTTTTTGCATTGTTATAAGTAATGGCATACACGTCATCATTCTTTAATACAATGCTGCGCACAAGTTTGTCTGAAGGTGTGCATAAAACTTTCCAGTTAATTTTGGAAGCAGTGAACTGATCGATCGGCGCATAATAATATTTAAACTCATTCTGCACACTCCCTTCACCGGCAAAAACATAATGCTTTGAATCTTCAGACAAGAAAACAAAAGGATATACACTCGGATCAATATTCAACTCAGCATAAGTTGCATTGCTGAAATAGTCGGCGTCGTTACCCATGTCACTGCCCATCACATGCAATTTTGTTTTTGAATTTAATTTTGAAGTCGGGTCTTTGCTGTCATCCGATTTTATCCATAGGTATAAAAAAGAATTGTTATCATAAGCCCAGCTTTCAAAACCAACAGACGGATAAATTGAATCTTTTAAGAATTGCTTTGCATCAACATCCATCACTTTTATAACTGATATTTCTGCACCTTGTTTTGCATAAGCAATGGCTAATTTTTTACCGTCATAACTTGGACTGATGCCTTGCACCGAAAGTGTTTCTCCGGGTATATAAGCAGTCGGATCGAACAATAACTGCTCATTCCCGTTTACACCTTCCCTGTAATAAATTTTACCTACATTTTCGCCGGGCATTGTTTTACGGTAAAACAACCTTCCGTTCTCATAAGAAAAATCTCTCATCACTGCAGGATGAATATTATCCAGCTCTTTCCATTCAGCGATCAATGCACCTCTTCCGTTCAATGTATTTAAAATGGAATCGCTGTAGGTTGATTCTTGTTTGAACCACGTTGACACTTCCGGTGTTTCAATATATTCAAGCCAGCGATAAGGATCATGATAGGTAACGCCAAAATAGGTATCGCTGCTATCTACCGTTCTGGTAGGCGGGTAAGCATATTGTGCTGAAGCGGAAAAAAACAAAACAAGTGTAAGCAGTAATGCAGTGATAGTTTTCATGGTAGAAAGTTTTAATGGAGGGAGGTGATGTAAATATTAATAATTCTTTAAATATAAGCAATGTAATCAAACTTAAAAATTATTTTATGCTTTCTGTAAATGCATATTAAATAGCATCACAGGCAGAACTGCCTTGGAAAAATATATTAAAACTATTGGGTGAAGTAATAGTAATCAACGGCATGTAATGTTGGGTGTTACTGCTCTTTATAAGTTATAGTGAGAAGGAATTCATGGTGATTAAAAACGGACAAAAAAATTTTAGTATTTAAATGCCTTTACGCCTTCAAGCGTAAATTCTTTTATTGTCATGTCCTGCACGGCGTAAAAATGTAAAGCTACTTTTACTTTTTGATCGGGTGTAATCTCAAATTTTGCGGTGGTGGTGTTGTTAACGCCTCCTGAAAATTCATTGCTACGTTTATAGGATAATGCCTCTATGATTTGTCCATCCCGTTTCATAAACAACAAGTCGCCTTCCCTGTAAAATTCAATCATTGATTTATCATTCATTTTATAAAGACCGGTAAGTGTTGTAAACACTTCCGCGGTGGGTTTTAATTCTGCTGCAAGTACAATATCAAACCTCAATTCTTTTTCGTCCCGGTCATTTTTTCCAATAGTTAAGATACGATGCATGGCGGTGGGTGCTGATGCAGGACCATCATGTTCTAACAGCGCATCTCCTTTAAAATAAACCTGCGTAATTAAGTCCTGCTGTCCATCTTTCGCTATGCGCATGTGAATGTGCGCGGGTCTGTAAATTGACGATCCTTCTTCTATCGGGTAAGGAACAGGTTGGGTAGTAACGAAAGCGTATTTACCTGAAGCATCTGTCTTTTGGGCTCCCCTGTAACGAAAATCCCCGGAAGTATTATCATATTGCTGGTCAGCATCGCACTGCCAGATTTCCACCAAACAATTTTGGACCGGTGTTTTCCCATCTTTGTTTAATACGGTGCCGGAGAAATGCAATAATTCACCGGAGAAACCAGGCGGATTGATATTTGTTCTAAACGGTGCGCCGGGACGATAATAGGGTCCCAATATATCTGTAGTAGTAGGCGTATCGCCAATAAAATGGTTATTGCTCCATCGAATGCTGCCAAAAACACTTGTAGCAACCGCTGTTTTACTGATGTCTTTAATAAATATTCTTCTGTCCATATGAAACCGGTTATTGTATTTGCAGTGTATGATGCCAACGTTGAAGCATTTGTGAATTCATTACAAAAGCAATTAGTTAGTCCTGGTGCAAATGCTTAATTAAAAAACTGAAGTTGAAAATATGAAACAAAGGCTAAATAGCAAAGGTCAAGTTTGATGCTTACAAAGTTGATGAGCATTTATTTTAGAACCAGCCTATTGCAAACGCTGCTGTTAGCTGCGTATTTTATTCTATATAACACGCGCCCGTTTTCTTATATATTCCTTTTGATTTCAATTTAAATTTTCCGTCAAAGCCAATTTTAAAAAATATGGATTCATATGTTTCCGGGCAACCATTATATTTTAATAGGTTCATCTCAAATCCGGTTTTTGTCTTAATATAAGAACCACCTTTTGAATTTTCTGTATCTATCCACAGTCCTTGTGTTTTTCCTACTAAAATTGCTTCCGATAAGTTATCAATTTTTCCAATAAAATTTATCAAAGAGTTTTCACTTGTAATATAATTTAATCCATTAGTGTCAATGTAAATTATGTATGAATAACAATACCCAGGATTACATTCTGTAAAGAAGCCTTGATGGGGTATCGTTATTTTATAGTTTGATAATAACCCTTTGTTTCCAGCCTCTCTAATGATTTTAGTTGAAGAGGTTTCTACATACCTCCAATACAAAATTTGTTTATTAGGAATTATGTTGTTTATTAATTGCTCTCTGTCAGTATACTTTTTGTCAATCTTTGAATAATTAGTGTTTTGACCATAGATTATAGAAGGCAATAATAATGTCAAAATAATTATCGTGAGTAAGCTATTCTGATTCTTTCGCATCTTAGGGCTTTTTAGTATGCAGCCAACTTGAGAAGCATTTATGAAGGCATGCAATAGCTATTGCTCAGCCTGGTACAATGCTTAATTAAAAAACTGAAGTTGAAAATATGAAACAAAGGCTAAATAGCAAAGGTCAAGTTTGATGCTTACAAAGTTGATGAGCATTTATTTTAGAACCAGCCTATTGCAAACGTACATTTAGCTGCTGTCAGGTCAATAGTAAAAGCCCGATTGTTATTAATATAAACGCTATACACCAAAACATTATTCTTCGCTTTGTCCACCAGTTGTCATTTTGATGCTGTTTGTATAGAAGACCAAGAAAAAAAATTAAAACCGGGGGAATAAAGACTCCACGCTTTATATAGCCTTTTGTTATTTCATTCATCTTTTTAATGTCAACATACTTTACATCGCCAATTTGTATTTGATAAGCTCTGATAAAAATGGGATAGGCGGATGTTTTGTAATGGTCAAAATAATTTTTATCAGTAAACAAGGTAAATTTTAAACCGGCGTACATCATCGTATCTTCTAATTCCTTTTTTTTATCTACAGCTTCAAAAATGTGCTTATCTATAGCAAAAGAATATCCATTTGTTGATTCAAATACAAGTTTTGAATATGAATGATATTTTCTACTATAATCTGATTCCTGGTAAGCTCTGTTTAGTAAGTGGAAAGTGTCAACTTTATAAAGTTTAGATTCGTCAATGTAATAAGATTTTGAAATTAGCTGGTAAAGATTAATAAGATAACAAACTATAAGTCCTGTCACAATTAACCAAACTATAATTAAAGGAAACTTTTTCCGCATGAAGTTTTAATACCGGCTTACGCAAAGATTTATATTACTGCACGCAATTCAAAAAAATCATCAACCAACAACTGCCGCGGTACATAAAAAATATTTCAAAAACTATTAGGTGAAGTAATAGTAATCAAAACCGCATTGCTAAGCCAGGTGTTGGCATCAGTTTTAATAACATTTAAGACTAAAATTTAAGAGTAGTCGTTTTGATAAATGACTTAATTATTTCAAACTTTTGATTACAAGGTATCCCTATCGCTTGTCTGCTCATCTCTGTAGAAATTGAAAAATTCATACACTCAAAACAAATTGGTACGTAGTCAACCAAAAGGTTTTGTGAACTGTAAAATAAGATAGCTACATCTATACCTATTGCATAATTAATATCAAAATGAATTGTGTTTGTTTTGCAACCTATATTGAATAGGATATCAGAGAGCGAATCAATTTGTGATATGGTCAATGTTACTGAATCTTTAATTTGCTTCCAGTCGATGTCTTTGCCCTTAAATGGAATGCGCAATGTTTCTGACTTAAATGAAATTATTTTTATCCGAGACGACTTATTAAAAGGGTACTCATTCATTCTTTCATGAAAAGTCAATTGAGCAATAGTTGCACAGTCATATTTTTCTTCAACCCCGATTTGTGCTTTGGTCAAACCTGCAAATAGCAGGGC
>DASZUX010000236.1:0-8954 GCA_035547455.1 Chitinophagaceae bacterium | reverse complement strand
CTTTTTAGCATTGGCATTTTTGGCATTACGTTTCAGAAGCGTACTTAAAAAGCAGGGCCTGAACTTTGACGAGCAAATTGGCGCTGGCCATTAATTTATTGTGTCTATTTTTTGAGTGATTTTATATTAACTACGTATTATGGCAACTACAAAACCATCGTTAGAGCCACTGGCTATTGGCATTGATATTGGCGGTACAGGTACAAAATTTGGCATTGTCGACAGGGTAGGCAACGTTCTTTTTTCGGGCGAAATTTCTACTAAAAAACACAAGCATGTTGACACTTTTATTAATGAGCTGCATAAGGCAGTAACCCCGCTTATTGAAAAGGCCGGCGGCGTTGGCCGTATAAAAGGCATTGGCGTAGGCGCCCCTAACGGCAATTTTTATACCGGTACTATTGAGTATGCCCCCAACCTGCCATGGAAAGGTATAGTACCCCTTGCGAAGCTGGTACAGGATAAGTTTCAGTTGCCGGTAGTGCTTACCAACGATGCCAATGCTGCCGCTATAGGCGAAATGATGTACGGCGCAGCGCAGGGCATGAAGGATTTTATAATGATAACGCTGGGTACCGGCGTAGGAAGTGGTATTGTTGCCAATGGGCATTTAATTTATGGGCATGATGGTTTTGCGGGCGAACTTGGCCATACCATTATTATACCGGGCGGCCGCTACCACGAAGGAACCGGCAAGTACGGTTCGCTGGAAAGTTATGCCTCTGCCACCGGTGTAAGACTTACCGCGCTGGAGGTGCTGAAGCAGCATGACCAGCCAAGCCTTTTGCGTAAAATACCGGAAGATGACATTGACAGTAAAAAAGTATATGATGCAGCCATGGCCGGCGATGAAATAGCTAAGGAGATTTTTGAATATACCGGTAAAATACTGGGTATGGCGCTGGCAAACTTTGTTATGTTTAGCAGCCCTGAGGCTATTATACTGTTTGGTGGCCTTACAAAAGCAGGCGACCTTATTTTAAAGCCCACGCGAGAACACATGGAAGCCAACGTTATTCAAATCTTCCAGAATAAGGTAAAAATACTGGTTAGCCACCTTAAGGAATCAGATGCTGCAATTCTTGGCGCAAGTGCGCTTGCCTGGGAGTTGAAGTAAGCTTACCTCAACAATTGAAATTAACATAGTACGCAGCCGGCTTATGCCGGCTTTTTTATTTAGCTGCCTCTTTACTGCTTGAAGAAAGATTAAAACTCACCCACCGGTTTAAAACATATTAAAAATAGTTATAAATTATAATTAAACATAATGCAACTAAACACCACGAACAGGTTTCTTTCGTTAATTGCATTGGTGTTTTTCATAGGTTAGCAAGCCCCGGGCCATTCCTGGCCTGGGGCATTTTATTTTTTGAGTTTATCAACAGTTGAGTTCATTATTTTCGCAGCATGTATACCATGTACGGACTGCCTTATTGCGATGCCACCAGGCTGGCTATGGAATGGTTTAAGGCCCATAATTTGCCTTTTATGCTGCACGATTATAAAACGCAGGGAATAACTGCAACGGAATTAAACCGCTGGTGCAGCCAGGCGGGCTGGGAAACTATACTCAATAAACGCAGCACTACATGGCGATCGCTTGATGCAGCAGCACAGGCAGCCATAACCACCCAGGCTAAAGCTGTGGAAACAATGGTACAGCACACCAGCCTTATAAAACGCCCGGTGATAGTGTTGAATGGAAAAGTTATGGCGGTTGGGGTAAATGAAAAGAAATACACGGCAATATTCCTGTAACACTGGGGTAACACGTTAAGGGGCTATTTATACGCCTGCAATTTTTCCTTTAATTCGGCAACTCCTTTTGTTGCCGGCTTTTCAATTGCAATAAGGTTATAAATGAATGAAGTATCGGGCACCCGCTTATCAACAATAAATTTAGGCACGCTGCGGTGCGCAACATTAATAAGCCCTGCTGCCGGGTAAACTGCCAGCGATGTGCCTACTACTACAAAAATATCTGCTGCCGCTGTTAATGCTGCTGCCGGCTCAATCATAGGTACGGCTTCTTCAAACCAAACAATGTGAGGCCTGAGCTGTGCACCATCGTCAGCCGTATGGCCCGGCAAAATATCGTCTCTTATTTCATATACCAGGCGCTCATCAATTTCGCTGCGCATTTTAAATATTTCGCCATGCAGGTGCAGCACTTTTGTGCTTCCCGCACGCTCGTGCAGGTCGTCAATATTCTGGGTTATAATGTGCACGTCAAAGTCCTGCTCCAGCTCCGCCAAAATTAAATGTGCCGCATTGGGGCGGGCTGCGGCAACATCTCTCCTGCGCATGTTGTAAAAATCAAGCACCAGTTTCATATCTTTCTGCCAGGCCCGCGGCGTAGCCACATCTTCAATATTATACCCGTTCCACAAGCCGTCACTATCCCTGAATGTTTTAAGGCCGCTTTCTGCACTTATACCGGCACCTGTTAATACTATAAGTTTCTTTTTGGTCACTGTATAATTATTTCAATAATTCTTTTGCAGGATTATAACAATACAAAAATAAGCCCCTCACGCCGAAATAAAGGGGCCAATAAAGGTTTAGGACTGAAACTGCCGCTTACTTTTCAGTGCGGGCGGTTGCATCAAGAGCAGAGGCTGTATTTACCAGTTGCACAAATTCTGCCCTGTACCCATTCTCGTCAACTCCTTTAGCGCCTTTTGCCATGGTTATTACCTGCCTGTAATTTGCGTCCTGTTTGTATTCCGAATTCCTTAGCAAAAGGCCAAATTCAGCCACCGCTGCTGAAAACCGGAAATTATCCGAAGTAGTTTCAATTGGCACATTTTCATCTGTTACCGGGTGCGTTATTAATTTGCTTATATCACCCCCAGGGTCTTTATAGCGCAGCTTAATCGTCATTATCTCAGCTTCATTACCGGTTGTAGTAGTTGCCGTATGATATTTCAAATCATCTGCCTTGTTTATAAAAGTATCTTCTGTTACACCTTGCGGAATTACCTCATATAATGCAGTTACGGTGTGTCCGGCACCTAATTCACCCGCATCCTTTTTATCATTGTTGAAATCCTCTGCGGCCATTACCCTGTTCTCATATCCTATCAACCGGTATGCTTTAGCAACGTTTGGATTAAATTCTACCTGCAGTTTAACATCCTTTGCAATAGTAAATAAAGTACTCCCAAATTCTTTCACCATCACCTTTTGAGCTTCTGCAGCATCATCTATATACGCGTGGTTCCCGTTGCCCTTATCGGCCAGTTGCTGCATTTTATTATCCTTGTAATTACCCATGCCAAACCCAAGCACCGTAAGATATACCCCTGTTTTACGCTCTTCTTCTACCAGGCTAACCAACTCATCTTCGCTGGATACACCAACGTTAAAATCCCCGTCAGTTGCAAGAATAATGCGATTATTACCATTCTTCCTGAAGTTTTCTTTTGCCACTTTATATGCCAGTGTAATACCCGCACCGCCAGCGGTTGAACCTCCTGCTGCAAGGTGGTCAATCGCTTCTTTTATTTTGCTTTTGTTTTTTCCGCTGGTCGAAGGCAAAACAAGTCCTGCGTTACCTGCATACACCACTATCGAAACATTATCTTGCGGACGCAATTGATCAGCCAGCATTTTAAGCGATGCTTTTACAAGCGGAAGTTTGTTAGGCTCATCCATAGAGCCAGAAACATCAATCAGAAATACAAGATTGGCGGAAGGCAAATTTTTCTTTTCAATACTCTTGCCCTGCAAACCAATATGTACCAACCTGTGTTTCATATTCCACGGGCATTCTGCTATTTCAGTGTACACCGCAAAGGGCGTCCCGTCAGTTGGCTGTGTATAATGATAGTCAAAATAATTAAGCATTTCCTCAATACGTACTGCATTTTTGGGAGGCAGGGTACCCTGGTTTATATAGCGGCGAATATTGCTGTAAGCAGCTTCATCTACATCAATAGAAAAGGTTGAAAGCGGTTGCTGCATTACGTTACAAAACCTGTTTTCAATTATGGTGTCATATTCTTCCGTATTGGGATGTTTTTCTTTGAAATCATCTTCAAAAGAAGTAGCTGTACTTTCTGCAGATACAGGCGCTAATTGCATGTCTTCAGTTGTCAGATACATTGACTTGTGACTGGTTTGCTCGCAGGAAAATAGGGTAACAAGCATGGCAATAACAGCCACATAAAATATTTTTTTCATAACTGTGGTTTAATTTTTTAAATGAGATGATGAGAATTAAAGATTACATACAACATGTGTTGTTTTTAAAAAAGTTTAGGGATGAAAAGGGACTGCTATAATATTATAAGCATGGTATTATAATCATGTACTTACGGCAAATACCAATGGCTTTCATAAAACAACATCGCAGTTAAAATAAAATACAGGTATTGGCTGCAGGCATACATGCAGCAAGCATTTTCGTTTTCATTTTAAAGGTTTTATTTTTTTATTTGGTTGCAGGCCTGCATGTATTGATTACACAGGGTTTACATTTGTAACCAATACCTGTTGTTAAAAGAACGTAAAAGAAAAATATTTTGCATCAGCATAAAATAACGGGTTACCTTTTTAATTTCATGCAATGAACGAAAAGCATAACCCCTGGAAAATAATAGACAGCGAAAGCAGGTATGATAACAACTGGATAAGTCTTACACATTACAATGTTATTAATCCTTCCGGCGGGCAGGGCATATATGGCAAGGTGCATTTTAAAAACCTTGCTATCGGTATAGTGCCGCTTGACAAAGATTTGAACACTTACCTGGTTGGCCAGTACAGGTTTACAATTGACAAGTATTCATGGGAAATACCTGAAGGGGGCGGCCCTTTTAATGAGCAGCCGCTGGCTGCAGCTAAAAGAGAACTTGCAGAAGAAACAGGGTTACATGCTGCCGATTGGACAGAAATACTGCAAATACATTTATCCAATTCAGTAAGTGATGAATTTGGCCATATATATCTTGCCCGCGGCTTATCTCAATACGCGGCAATGCCGGAAGAAACGGAACAGCTTGCAGTAAAAAAATTACCGCTTGCAGACGCTATTCAAATGATAGAGCATGGAACCATTACAGACTCTATGAGCATTGCCGGGCTACTGAAAGTAAAATTAATGCTGCTGGAAGGAAGGCTGTAACTGCAAAAATTGAATTATTTCTTTTGAAGGGCAGCTTTTGCAAATTCAAGCAGGGTATTAGCATCCATATAACCCATAGTATAAAGCACCGGCTGGCCGTCTGCCTTTGTTACAATAAGCGTGGGGTATGCCTGAATCGCAAATTTTTGCGCAAGCTGGGGACCCACGCCTTTTTCGCCATCAACAGAAACATTCACAAAATTCTTATTGAAAAACTCGGCAACCTTTGCATCTGTAAAGGTATTTTTCTTCAGCATTTTACAGGGCCCGCACCAGGTAGCATAAATATCAAGAAACACCAGTTTGTTTTGCGCTTTTGCATCTTTCAGGGCCTTATCCCAATCCTGCTCAATAAAGCTTATACCGGTATTTGTATCTTTTTTTACCGGCGTGGCGTCGCTTCTGGTAAGTAATAATGCACAAATACCAGCCGCCACCAATACAACAGTTATAATATTTAAAATTGTATTTCTTTTCATAAATTCTTTTTCCTGTTAAATACGCAAAGCATTTATTTACCTTACATCCACAAAATTACTTATTTCCCTTTTTCTGTTAAATAACCTTTTTCCTCAATGTTCAGCAGGCTATCTTCTCATACCGGTTAGTCTCGCGTTTAGCCTGGATGTCCATATAAATGTTAATGCTTTTTTGTTAATATATTCATAAGGCATTTACCTTCCAAATAACCTGTCGGCATAAATCCCTTATTCATCGGTGCGGTACAATTTTGCGCAGCATCGGCATGTTTCTTTACACAGTAATCTTTTAATTAACCCAACACAAAAATCTATGGAAAGAAAAATGTTTTTGCAAAATGGTCTTGCCGCGCTTGGCCTGGGACTGGTAATACCCCTTGCGTGTAAAAAAGATGCAACAATAACGTCATCTTCCGGCACCACAAGTGCTTCAACAGGCAGCAGTTCTTCAGATTCCTGTACAGTTACAGATTCTGAAACGGCGGGCCCCTACCCAACAAAGTCTCCATCCTCGTATGTACGCAGCAATATTGTTGATGGCCAGCCTGGCGTACCGCTTACTATTAAAATAAATATTGCCAATACCAATAACAGTTGCAGCGCGCTGGCAAACGCGGTAGTTGACATCTGGCATTGTAATGCAGCGGGATATTATTCCGAATACGTTGATGGATCCGGCGGAAATTATCCCACGGTTGATTATACTTCGTCTCATTTTTTGCGCGGCAGGCAAACTACAGATGCCAACGGGTCGGTTACATTTACCAGCATCTTTCCCGGCTGGTACACAGGCAGGGCGCCGCATATTCATGTGCACGTGTACAACAGCAGCGGCACATCGCTGCTGGTAACACAAATGGCTTTTCCGGCAGATGTTTGTAACACTGTGTATACTACCGCCAGCAATTATGTTGCCCACGGCACACAGGATACTTCCAACGAAGCCGACAGTATTTTAGGCGATTCGCTGGATAATGAACTAACCGTTGTTACCGGTAATATTACAGATGGTTATACGTTAACACACACTATTTATGTAAGTGCTTAACCATAAAAAAATATGAATAATGGCAAAAGGAATGATAAGACTGGTGCACCGTATTGTTATTGACAATACAAATACAAATGCCTGGGAAAAATGTGCGCTAAATGATAGCTATACAGAGTTTTTAATGCAGGTGCAACTGTATAATAAGGAGAAAAAATACCACACGTTTAGCGAGTTGCAGCAGCAAGTACCCGGTGCAGAAAAACTTCATTTCCTGGTAAGCGCATCGGTAACGGCTTATATCAGGCAATTTAATGGCCTTGTACCCGGCATTGTAAATATACATGGTAAGCCCTTTTTGCCATTTAAGCAATACCGGTTTGAAATAATAGATTCAGATGTTGCCAATGCTGCAAATCATTGCATAGCTATCAGCTTTGTTACAGAACCCTGTTTGTGGATTGATACAATAGGCAGCACTATGATTATTGCACCTGGTGCGGGTAATACAGGTAATATTAATATACAGGAAGAAGTTTTTACTGAAACAGTAACGTTATCATCCCGGCTTTCTATTTACTCATTTAAACCAGCAGAAAACTTATGGTACCACAATCAAACGGAAAAATGTTCCTGACAGAAGAAAGAGGTGTTACTGAGTACGACAGTTACCGCACGTACAGCACTTTTAATTTTGGCAAGTTTTATAACAGCAGCAAACCGCCGTTTGGCGCACTTGCCGTTTTAAATGAAGATACCATTGCGCCCGGCAAAAGTATGTATATGCCGGTAACAGTTTGTGCAGACGTTATTCTTATCCCTGCCGTTGGCGATATTGAGTATGCTGACAGCCTGGGTAATACATCAGTGGTGCAGGTTGGCCAGGCACAACTCTTTTCAGTACCTGCCGGCGCATCTTATACCGTTACAAACCCGTATAGTTCTGCTCTTATTAATTTTTTACAGCTTTGGCTTATACAACCGGCTCCATTATGTAACGGAACGCCGCAATTATTTGCTTTTGATATTGAGGCATCTCCCAACTGCCTGTTACCTGTCTTTCACAAAATTCAGCATATTAATGCGCAAACATCGGCCCAGTATGTGTTAAGTATCGGCCGGTTTAGTGGCCGTTCAGAAGCGGCATATACTATGAACAATCCCGGCAACGGTCTTTTCTTTTTTGTTATTGAAGGTGCATTCGAAATTCAAAACAGGTTATTGCACAATGGCGATGGCCTCGCACTATGGGGAGTAGAGGAGGCAGAGTTGGAGGCGCTGTCGAACAATGCAGTAGTGGTTGTACTTGAAACGCCGCTGTAACAATAACATAATTTACCCTCTTTTTTTCATAGCACGGCAACCCGCAATTATGGCATACCACTTTATATTATTGCCGTATTTGCAGGCGGTGCTGCACTATTGTTTTTAAAAGCAGGCTTGTTTTTTATAAATACCTTTCTTTTGCAAAAAAGTATTTATATGAGTACACCAATAAAAACAGGCCTGGTTGGTTTTGGCGCTGCCGGTAAATTTATGCATGCGCCGTTTTTAAAAACACTGCCCGAATACTATGATATTGTTGCTGTACTGGAGCGGCACGATAGTGCATCAAAAACATTGTTTCCTGCTGCGCAAATAGTGCGCAGCATGGATGAGTTGCTGAAACTTGATATTGACCTTGTGATTATAACCACCCCTAACGATACTCACTTGCCTTACGCCAGGCAGGCGTTGCTGGCTGGCAGGCATGTTGTGCTTGAAAAGCCTTTTACCATAACATCAGCCGATGCGCTTGAATTGATTGACCTTGCCAAAACGCAAAACAGGATATTAAGCGTTTTTCACAACAGGCGTTATGTAACTGACTTTTTAACTATCAAAGAAATTCTTTCGCAAAAACTGCTGGGCGATATACATGACTACGAAGCCCACTACGACCGGTACCGTCCCGAGCCAAGGCCTAATGCATGGCGCGAGGAGCCTTTACCGGGCAGTGGTATATGGTACGATTTAGGCGCTCATATTATTGACCAGGCCCTGTACCTGTTTGGTATGCCGCAGACTATTACCGCAATTATTAAAAACCAGCGTAGCCATGCCCGTATTACTGATTATTTTGATGTAAGGCTTGATTACGGTTTTTTAAATGTTACCCTAAAGTCAGGCATGCTGGTGCGCGAGCAGGGGCCCCGTTACGCCATACATGGCATAAAAGGCAGCTTTTTGAAATATGGTGAAGACCCGCAGGAGGCTTACCTGCGCGCCGGTAAGCTGCCAACAGAAATACCCGGCTGGGGCGAAGAGGACGAGGAATTTTATGGCTTATTGCATACAGACATAAATGGGGAAACAGTTA
>DASZUX010000235.1:0-5769 GCA_035547455.1 Chitinophagaceae bacterium | reverse complement strand
CTCGCCAATATATACATACCCGCCCGGTTGCAGTACGCCGGCACACTGGCTGAAAATATGCCCCAGGTTTTCAATATGTTCCAGTACAAGGCTAAATGTAATAAGGTTAAAGGGCGAACCTGCAAACTGCCATTGCCTTGTAATATCTGCCTGTATAAACTGTACATTGGCTGCTGTTACTTTTTGCCTTGCATGCGCCAGCATTTCTTCTGAAAAATCAACAGCTGTAACCTGTGCAGCCTTTTGTACCAGCCACAGCGTGTTTTTACCTGTGCCGCAACCAATTTCAAGCACATTGGTAAAAGCTATTTTGGAGAGGTTTTCCTGCAGCACTACCCCTTCCATATCGCGGGTTTTGTTAAGATTGGTATCGTACTGGTCTGCCCATTGGTTATATGCTTCGCGAATGTTCATGGGGCAAAGGTATTGGCAATTGGCTAAATATTATAGTTAAGGCCTGCCGGCCCTGCTAATGTTACAGTGCAGGAATTATGCCCCATAAAAAACCTTGAAGAACAATTCATCCTTCAAGGTTTTAATGCTTGCAGCTTATAGCATACAGCGTTTATTTCGCTTCCGCCATGTCAGGTATCGCTTCTACCTTGTATTCGCCCGCATCCAGCTTGTGCTTGGTTTCGCTAAAGGCGGTAAGGGTGCGTTCAATATCTTCATCTGTATGTGCGGCAGTGGGTATAAGGCGGTAAATAATATGCCCTTTGGGTATTACCGGGTACACCACTATGGAACAGAAAATACCGTAATTCTCCCTTAAATCCATTACCATGGCTGTAGCTTCTTCCACACCACCCTTCATATACACTGGGGTTACCATTGTGTTGGTGTTGCCAATGTCAAAGCCGCGCTCCTTAAGGCCTTTTTGCAGGCTAAGGGCGTTATGCCACAGCTTGGCCCGCAGCTCAGGCATGGTACGCAGCATGTCCAGCCTTTTAAGGTTGCCCACTACAATAGGCATGGGCAGGCTTTTGGCAAATATTTGCGAGCGTATGTTGTAGCGTATGTAATCAATAATAGTTCTTGGCCCGGCCATAAAAGCCCCTATGGATGCCATTGATTTTGCAAAAGTGCTGAAATACAGGTCAATCCCGTCCTGGCAGCCCTGGGCTTCGCCGGCACCTGCACCGGTAGGGCCTAATGTGCCAAAACCGTGGGCGTCATCCACCAGTAACCTAAAATCATACTTGCCCTTCAGCGCTACTATCTCCTTCAGAATGCCCTGGTCGCCGGCCATGCCAAACACGCCTTCGGTAATTACCAGTATGCCGCCGCGGCCCTGTTTTTCAATAAGGGCGGCAGCGCGTTCCATTTGCTTATCAAAATCTTCAATATCGTTATGCTTGTACACGTAACGGTGGCCGGGGTGCAGGCGCAGGCCGTCAATAATACAGGCATGGTCTTCAGCATCGTACACCACTACATCATGGCGGCTGCAAATAGCATCAATAGCGCTCATAATGCCCTGGTAGCCGTAGTTCATCAAAATAGCATCTTCCTTACCAACAAACTCGGCCAGTTCACGTTCCAGTTGCTCGTGCAGGTTGCTGTTGCCGCTCATCATCCTGGCGCCCATGGGCAGGGCCAGACCATACTGTGCTGAGGCATCGGCATCTACCCTGCGTATGTCAGGGTGATTGGCCAGGCCTAAATAGTTGTTAAGGCTCCATACTACCATTTCCTTGCCGCGAAACTGCATGCGGCTGCCAATTTCTCCTTCCAGTTTGGGGAATGCAAAGTACCCGTGTGCACGCTCGCGATGTTGCCCTATAGGGCCGTAGTTTTTAATTAACCGCTCAAAAATATCTGCCATGTATGTGTATAGTTTAAACTCCCGCAGGTACGGGATGGGTTAATGATTACGCATTTGTATTAGCGGCAAAAGTAAGCAAAACGGCTAACAGTTGTAAGCGGAAATGAAAAGGCAGGCAAATTGTAGCGGTAGTGCGGTAAAGCTGGTTATTTTGTAATTAATAACGATACAAATAAATATAAACCCATACAACTACCCTTCCACCGCTGTTGTTGATGTTGTTGAACACCAACAACAGCGAACAAAGCCGGCAAGCCTTACCTATGCCGAATTTCTTCCCGCATTGATGATGCCAAACGAGCACCGCATAGCCAGCTTTTCGTACATGGCTTTTACGGGTGGCTGTACCAGTTGCTCTTCCAGTGTGCGTACCTTAGAGAGTGAATACTGCTGTATGGTTAGCAGCGGCAGCACAATACGTTCTCGCATGGTAATGGAAAGCTGGTCAACAGGATATGCTTCCATCAGCTCGCTACTGCCGCTTAAACGAAGCACATATTGCAGGGTAAGCTCAAACTCCTTGTACATCATGTGCCATATTTCACCGTATTTGGGGTGCTTTGACAGGTAAGCTGTTAAAGGAAAAAAGCTTTTCTTCATACTCATTTCGCAGTTATCCATCAGTGTGCGGAAAAACAGGGATTCCTTATACAGCCTTCTTACTTCTTCCCATTTGCCCATTTCTTCTATTTTTTTAAGCGCGGTGCCTACGCCGTAATAACCGGTGAGATTTTGTTTAAGCTGGCTCCAGGCGCCTACATAGGGTATTGCACGCAGGTCGTTAAGCGACAATTTTGATGACGCGCCGCGTTTTGCAGGCCTGCTGCCTATATTGGTTTCGCTGTAAAAGCGCAACGGGCTTGCGTGTGCAAGGTATTCAACAAAGTAAGGATGGTTTTTAAGTTCTGCATAGCTTTTGTAGCCAATGTCGGCCAATAGCTGCATTAATGCGCTTTCTTCTCTTGTAAAAGTGCAGTGCTTATTTGCGAACAGCTCGTTGCTGATACCCGCATTTATAAGCTGCTCAATATTGTACTGGGCTGCTTCAATAGTGCCGAAGTTGGAACTGATGGTTTGCCCCTGTACGGTAAGCTGTATTTCCTTGTTGGAAATCTCCCTGCCCATGGAGGCATAAAACTTTTGCGTTTTGCCGCCACCGCGTGCAGGAGGGCCGCCGCGGCCATCGAAGAATATTACGCTTATACCATATTGTTTTGATATTGCAGTAAGTTCTTCCTTGGCTTTGTATATGCTCCAGTTGGCTGCCAGGTAACCCCCATCCTTGGTGCCGTCTGAAAAGCCGAGCATTATGGTTTGAATGTTTTTTCGTTTTGCCAGGTGTGCTTTGTAGCCGGTATTTGTGTATAATGTTTCCATTACACCGGCAGCGGCTTTAAGGTCGTCAATGGTTTCAAACAGGGGTATAATATCTGCATTAACTTCGCCTTTTTTCCACCCGCCTAATAAAAACAGCCCGTACACCTCTGCTACATTTAAAGCGCTGGTGCAATGGCTGATAATATAGCGGTTACAGCCCTGCTCTCCATTGGTTTCCTGTATTTTTTGGATGGCCTTAACTGACAGAACAGTGTCTCTCTGTACATCATTGCTTATAACTGACACGTCAGCAGGCTGTGTAATATTAAACAGGGCATTTATTTTTTCTGTCTCCGAAAGTGATACGTAACCGGCTGGAAGGCCCTGGCCCTTTTCTGCCATTGTTTGCAGGGCTTTCTCGTGTATGGAACTGTCCTGCCGCACATCAAGGCAGGCAAAATGCAGCCCGAATACTTCTACCTTGCTTATTACATTTTCCACCAGGTGCTGAAACAAGCCATTGTGCTGTGTTATAATGGTATCCCTTACCTCGTTAAGCGTGTTTAAAATATATTCTTTGGTAATACTTACAGCATCAGGCGTATCAAACAGGTCGTGGTAAATTTTTGTTTCAAGCTCAACAATCCTGTTTTCCACGTTTTTAAAGGTAAGCCTGCGCTTTAGTGCACGCATGTCTTTGTAGTAACACCGCAGTATGCCTTTGCGCAGCTCTGCCGCCACTTTTAATGTTATATCGGCCGTTACAAAGGGGTTGCCGTCCCTGTCGCCGCCGGGCCAGAAGCCCATGCTCATTACAGGGTTTTTACGGGTGTCAAGCTCTGGGTATTCGCGTTTAAGGGCAGTAACAATTCTGCCCGCGGCATTATAAAAAACATATTCTAAAAACCATATAAGGCTTACAGCTTCATCGTAAGGCGTGGGCTTTTGTTTTTTAAGAAAAGGCGTGCGCCCCAACTGCTGCAGGTAGGTATTTATAACAGCCGGGTTTTCCTGCTCAAGCTCTTTTGAAAGATCATTAATAATGCCCAATACCTCGCCTGTGTAAAACTGTGTGGGGTGTGCCGTTAACACCAGCCGTACTGAAAAATCCTTCAGCTTTTCAATCAGGTGTTCTTTTTTTTCTGCCAGTACCACTTCATTCTGCAGTTGTTTTAACGTACCGGCGCCGTTAACATCGTTAATACGTGTAAAGGCTGCGTCTTCCAGCGCGTCAAACAATACCACCTGCCGCTCAGCAAACTGCACAAAACGAAACAGTATGTCAATAAACTCCTGTTCTTTATGGTAAGGGGTATATTGCTTTAAAAAAGACTCCACAATTTCCACGGGGCTATCGCCTTTCCGGTAACCTTCCTCGCAATGCAGCAGGAACATTGACAGCAATGCGCCGGTTTTTTCAATGCGGTGAAACGGGAGCGAAGTAAAAAGACTGTTGTATAACTGGAAGCGTATGCCTACCAGGTTCCTGAATTGCTGCAATGCACTGTTTGAATACGTGTTCATACACCGTACTGAATGGGATTATACAATTAATGGCAGGCAATCACCAGGCGGGCGTGAAGATAATAAAAAAATAGGAAACCCCTCACCCCTTATTCCCCCTCTCTACAGGTGGAGAGGGGCGCACGAGATTGTGAAGGAGAGGATGTTGCATCAGAAAATCGCTGTGCTAACCCTTTTAATAGCTGGGGGACAGTTGTTTGTTAACCTGCCGGCTTTTGGCTGGTTAATGCAAGCCAAAGACTGGACTTCTTGTACATCCAGAAAGCGCTTTGCTAACTCTTATCCGGTAGCTTGAGGGGAAATTTAAGCATTATTTAATTGAAAATTATTTTGTTTCACCTTTAACTAAATTAGCTTAACAAAAAAATACATGCGTTCCCTACTGCTTATTTGGTTTTGCTGCATTTGCTTTAATGCGATTTGTCAAACTGATTCCAGCGACCAGGATAATACGTATCCAAGAAGAATGGGCAAGGTTATACAAAGCACGCTACCCATACCTGCACGCGTAAAAAAAGATGGCGCATGGGTGCGAAACCCTGCCTTAGACGACTACAAGAATGTACCTTCCGGGAATGGCATCAAAGCAAATCCCGGCGGAAACCTTTCATCGTCATCGCCTTCAGGCAGGCCAGGCGGCATTGAGCAAACAGAACCAGGCAACCCTAACAACCAAACTGTAAACCAACCAGGCGCTGCAAATGCAAACAATCAGCACGAAAACCCATATACTGAAATCAACCTTGGGCCTCCGGGAAGCGACCATGAACAAAATTCCCGCGGCAGCCTTTCTTCGTCATCGTCTTCAGGCAGGCCAGGCAGCATTCAGCAAACAGAACCAGGTAACCCTGAGAATCAAACTGTAAACCAACCAGGTGCTGTAAATGCAAACAATCAGCACGAAAACCCCAATACTGAAACCAACTCTGTACCACCCTGGGGTGGCATCAAACAAAATCCCCGCGGTAACTTTTCATCCCCTCCAGGCAGGCCGGGCAGCATTCAGCAAACCGCAACAGGCAACCCTGACAATCCATATACCCGCCCCCCTGCGAATCCTCACGACGAACAGGGTTTACCTGCAGAGAACCCGGGCAGCATTC
>DASZUX010000234.1:0-2229 GCA_035547455.1 Chitinophagaceae bacterium | reverse complement strand
TGAAACAGCTTTACTGTTTGTTATCGCTTCCATAGCAGCTATAGGTCTTATGTATATGTTGTTGCCTTTGTTTAACGATGTTTCTGGAAAACAACTGGTAATAAACCTGGCCGATTATCATTTGTGGATGGTAATACTGCTAACCATTGCCGGTACATTGCTGGCATCAAGCATTTACCCTGCGGTGCTGCTTTCTTCTTTTAAACCGCTTAAAGCGCTGCGCAGTAAGTTTTCTACCAGCAGCGGCAATGCAGGTTTCAGAAAAGCGCTGGTAATAACCCAGTTTGTATTTTCGGTAGTATTAATAACGGGCACATTGGTAATACGCGGCCAGCTTGATTTTATCCGCTCAAGGGAACTGGGATATGATAAATCCTATACACTGCAGGTGGGTATGGGTGAAATGGCAGAACATTACGATGCAGTAAAGGCTGAGTTGCTTAAACAACCCGGTGTGCTTGCTGTAACACGGGCTTCCGGCAGCCCTGTGCAAATAGGGGGAGAAACAGGCAGTAACGATTGGGCAGGCAAACAAAAAGGACAGACATTAATGCTGCACCCAATGTGTATTGATAAAGATTTTATTCCTTTCTTTAAGATGCAGCTTGTACAGGGTGATAACTTTACAGGCGCCGTGTCTGACTCTTCTCATTTTATTTTAAATGAAACCGCCATACGCGAAACCGGTATAAAAGACCCCATTGGCAAAGCTTTTAAACTGTGGGGTACCCAGGGTACTATTATAGGGGTGGTAAAAGATTTTCACTTTGCCTCCATGCGCCAAAAGATAGCCCCGGCTATTTTTTATTACAATCCAAACAACAACTACCAGTTATTTGTAAAAACCACCGGCAGGGATGCACCCAAAGCCATAGCGGCTGCGGAGGCTCACTGGAAACTATATAACAATGGCTTTCCTTTTAGCTATACTTTTTTGGATGATACGTTTAACCGCATGTACCGCGGCGAAGAGCGCACGGGCCTGCTGTTTAATGTATTTGCTGCCATTGCTGTATTTATTTCATGTCTTGGTTTGTTTGGCCTTGCTGCCTATACGGCACAGGTACGCACCCGCGAAATTGGCGTACGCAAGGTGCTGGGTGCAAGTGTTACCGGCATCATCAAACTGCTGGCTACCGATTTTGTGAAACTTGTTTTAATTGCCATAGTTATTGCAACACCCGTAGCATGGTATGCTATGAACCAGTGGCTGCAGGGGTTTGCCTATAAAATTAATGTAGGCTGGGTAGTGTTTATACTGGCAGGTATTATAGCCATTGGTATTGCATTTATAACCATAAGCGTACAGTCTGTTAAAGCGGCGCTTGCAAACCCGGTAAAAAGCCTGCGGACTGAATAGTGAGAAGCATCAACCTGGCAGATGACTATAATCATCATTAGCTTTTTGGGGCAATGGTAAATTTGCCTGAAACAAATTACTTACCACTCCAAAAAATAATGATTTATGCTTGGTGAATTAACAGATGCCCAAATAAATAATGTACTTGCAAGCCAGGTGTTAGGCAGGCTGGCATGTACTGATGGCAAGCAGCCTTATATCGTTCCTGTAACGTACACCTACGACGGAGACCATCTGTACGGCCAGACAAACGAAGGCACAAAGCTTGCTATACTGCGTAAAAATCCTAATGTTTGTTTTGAAACAGATATGATGACAGATATGGCTAACTGGCAATGTGTGCTGGTGTTTGGCCGCTTTGAGGAACTGAAGGGTGAAGAAGCTGAAAAAGCCAGGGAAATTCTTTTTAACAGGGTACTTGGCCTGATGACCAGCAGCACTATACACGCGCATGAGCATGGCGTAACTGCCGAATTGGATGATACAAACCGTGTAAAAACAGTTATGTACCGTATTAAAATAAAAGAGAAAAGCGGCCGGTTTGAGAAGCGGTAAATTTATTTTTCATAAAACAAGGAGGCTACCCCGGCACGGGGTAGCCTCCTTGTTTTAATAGCATGTCCCGAATAACCCGCCATTTAGCCGCATTCTCACCCGTTTAAAATGGTAGTTTACCGCCATTTTTGTAATATAAAATAAGTGGAGCAGCAACCACCCAAAAACGGGCGTTACCGAAAAGCCTTAAGAGTAGGAAATAAAAATAGCTTTATGACAAACAACAATGTATCATTACACAGGGTGCTTAAGGCATCGCCGGAAAAAGTGTTCCGTGCATTTACTGATGCTCTTGCCATTGCTTCATGGCTGCC
>DASZUX010000233.1:0-2841 GCA_035547455.1 Chitinophagaceae bacterium | reverse complement strand
CGTTTAAAAACAAAATATACCATTTCAACCACCAGGCCGGTATATTCAGCAAAACGCAGGTTATTGCTGCGGGCCACAATACGTGGCATAACCTCGCAAAAAAGCAGCAGCAGGGCCGATACAATAATAATTTTAATTAACAGTAAAAGCCACCATATACTGGTGGAGAAATGAACGGCATCGTCAATAATAAGGCTTGAAAGTGTGATTATAGCGATATAAATAAATATACGCCCTATAAGTAACGATGCCAGCAGCAGCCGCGGGTCTTCCAGCAGGTCAACAATCTTTTTGTAAGAAGGCTGCTCTTTTGTTTTAAGCAGGTTAATATCTTTTGACGTAAGCGAAAAGTAAGCTACCTGCGCACCCGAAACGATAAATGAAAACATTATAAGCACCAATAGTATAATACTGAATACCGTAGTTACCGGTGGCGTGCCTGCAGCAAGTATTATTAACGGGGAAAACAAATGTTTATTAAAGCAGATGTTTTGCAAGTTGGTTTTTTTTGGTTAACAATAACCGTTTACTGCACAATGGTACATTTTGCAATAAAACCGTATATTATGCTATTGTAAAAATAAATTACGTTTTTAAAAAGGCAAGCCAACATCCGGGTCATCTGCCAGGGGCGGTATATCGGCACCTGGGTAGCCTTCCGAGCCTTCGCTGCCAACCGTTCCGTGCGATGGGTAACCCCCTCCGTGGCCATCGCCGCGTTTATCAAGCATTATAAGATTATCGCCTACTATTTCAGTGGCAAATTTTTTATTGCCTTCTTTATCTTCCCAACTCCGCGTTCTAAGGCGCCCTTCTACATAAATAAGGCTTCCTTTGTGCAGGTATTTTTGCGCCAGTTCTGCCAGGCCGCGCCATAAAACAACTGTGTGCCATTCCGTTTGCGATATTAATTTGCCTGTTCTGTCTTTGTACGTTTCTGTGGTAGCCAGGGGAAATTTTGCTACTGCAATGTTACCTTCAAGATACTGTACATCTGGGTCTTTACCTAAATTGCCTATCAGCATTACCCTGTTTACACCTCTCATACAATTATTTTTAAATCATCTGCAACTATTTGCGTTTCATTTTCCATTTTAAAATTAACAAAAAAACGAGAGATTAATCAACTGCGCCCAGCTTTAACAATTAAAAAAGTTGTGCCTGCAGCCCCGTTTTAAATACATTTTGGTTAATAAATGCCGGAAAAGGCAATTGCGCAACTTGTGTGCCATTAAGCCATTGCCAGTCTGCGCCCGCCAGTGATGCAGGTATTTTAGCAAGCGCAACCTTTATAAAGTAACCTTTTATTTGCTGGTGTGTAAGCTGCTGGGGGCTGGCGCTAAAAATTGCAAGCTGCGTTTTGCTTGTTATGGCAAGGCTGTTACTAAGCCATAACTGCGCAGTTGCACCAGTCCATTTGGGGTTGTCAGTAGTTTCAACAAGATAAAACTCAAACAGGTTTTGCCAAATATCTTTCGTGGTTCTCCTGCGTACAAGTGTTTTGCCGCTGTATTCAAAAATAAAATAGCTAAACCAGCGTGTTTTGCGTTGCAATACTTTTTCTTTAACTGGCAGCAGGTTTACTTTACCGGTTTTATAAGCTATACAAATTTTTTGCATTGGGCAACTGCCGCATAGGGGTGCAGCCGGTTTGCATACGGTTGCGCCAAAATCCATAATTGCCTGGTTATAATCACCGGGGTTGTTGCCGTTCATCACGTCGGTGGCAAGTTTTTCAAATAGTTTTGTACCTGCGGGGCTATCCGCTGCAATCTCTACCCCAAATACTCTTGCCAGCACGCGCAGCACATTTCCGTCAATTACAGGGTAGGGTAACCCAAAGCAAAATGAGCTTATAGCTGCCGCTGTATATTTGCCAACTCCTTTTAAAGCCAGTATTTTCCCGTACTCGCGCGGAAACTCACCATTATATTCCGCTACAATTTTGCGGGCGGTAGTCAGCAGGTTTTTGCAGCGGCTGTAATAGCCAAGGCCTTCCCATAATTTAAATACCTCATCATCTTTTGCAGCAGCAAGTAATTGAATACCAGGGTATTGTTTCGTAAATTTTTCAAAATACGCCCAGCCTTGCTCTACGCGCGTTTGTTGTAATATTACCTCGCTTAACCATACCTTGTATGGGTCTTTTTCTCCTTTCCAGGGCATTTGGCGGTTGTTGCTATTGTGGTGCCAGTACATTAAGATCTCTGAAAAATTTTTTTTCCCCATCGCAAACAAATTTGGGGTAATATATTTCCTGCTCATTCATTTTTTTCATATATTTATTTATTAATTGCATTTTCGTTTTCAAACGATTGCCGTTCAACTAAAAACATCTAACGAAATTTTATATTTTACTGTGCGGAATATTTCCTTTTATTATATTTGATATATCAAAGGCATTTTTATAAATCAAACAAACCCATATGAGAAAGTCTGATCTCATCAACAATATTTCTGACAAAACAGGCATCCCGAAGGTGGATGTGCTTGTTACAGTAGAAACTTTGCTTAAAGAGATAAAAGAAAATTTATCAAAGGGCGAAAACATTTACGTTAGAGGTTTCGGCAGCTTCATCACCAAGAAAAGAGCTGCAAAAATTGGCAGGAACATAAAGAAAAATGTTGCTGTTAATATACCCGAGCATTTTATACCTGCATTTAAACCTTCAAAAGAATTCGTTAACGAGGTGAAGCAAATGCGCAGCACGCAGTAACTTTGCGCACTAATTTTGGCATTTGTGAAAAAACAGCAAATTATCCTCGTTTCGGGCGGTTTAGTGCTCCTTTTGATTTTACTCTTCTTTGGAAAAACTATCCCAGGCAAAACCAACACATCTG